>JADJGZ010000026.1 GCA_016707785.1 Bacteroidales bacterium
ACCAGAGACCCTCTGATTAACAGTCAGATGCTCTAACCAACTGAGCTAAGGAGGAATATCTTTATCTATTTTCTATATCCTCTAACCAATCCGTCAGCTGACGGACTAAGGAGGAATATCCCTTGTTAAAATTGGGACTGCAAAATTAAACTTTCGTTTTAAATAAACAATATCTTTGCAAAAAATTTTTCAAAAACCTTTAAAATACTGAACAGGAATGAGCATTGTAGTCGTTGGAACCGTAGCTTTCGATAAGATTGAAACCCCTTTTGATAAGACTGATAAAATACTTGGCGGTGCCGCCACATATATCGCTTTAGCTGCTTCCCAGCTGGGAGGTGAAGTGAATCTTGTTTCAGTTGTTGGAGGTGATTTCCCACAGGAATATTTCGACCTTCTGCATCAATATAAAGTCAATACTGATGGCCTGCAGGTGAAACCCGAAGGGAAATGCTTTTTCTGGTCAGGGAGGTATCATTCAGATATGAATTCCAGGGATACCCTGATTACCGACCTGAATGTGCTTGCTGATTTCGATCCAGTGCTCCCGGAATCATATACCAGTCCTGAGTTCCTGGTGCTGGGCAACCTTACCCCTGCTGTTCAGATGCGCGTTCTCGATCAGCTGAAGAAAAGGCCCCGCCTGATCGTTATGGATACCATGAATTTCTGGATGGATACCGCCTGGGATGACCTCCTGGAAGTAATTAAAAGGGTAGATGTCCTTACAGTAAATGATGGGGAAGCCCGTCAGCTTACCGGTGAATACTCCCTCGTGAAGGCCGCTCAGAAAATCCTGACCATGGGCCCAAAATTCCTGGTAATCAAGAAGGGTGAACATGGAGCTTTGCTTTTCCATGAAAAAAGTGTTTTCTATGCCCCGGCTCTCCCGCTCGAAGAAGTGTTTGACCCAACAGGCGCCGGCGATACCTTTGCCGGAGGATTTATCGGCCACCTGGCCCGAACCAAGGATATTTCTTTTCATAATCTTAAAAATGCAATCATCTACGGTTCCGCAATGGCCTCTTTTACCGTTGAAAAATTCGGGACTGAAGGATTGCAGGGCTTGTCACATGAAGCCATTGAAGACAGGGTCAAGCTGTTTGTCGACCTGGTGCAGTTTGATATTTCCCTCGTGAGTTAGAGTAGTTACTAGTGAATAGCGACTAGTGACTAGTGACTAGTGACTAGTGATTAGTGGATAGTGACAGGTGATTAGTGACTAGCGAATAGTGACTGGATCGGTTTGATATTTCCCTTATGAGTTAGTTTATTTTCTGGTGGTTGTGAATAGCGACTAGTGAATCGTGACTAGCGGAACATTTTAAATTTCTAAATTTTCAAATTTTCAAATTTTCAAATTTTCAAATTATCTCATTCTTTTCGTCGGTTCACTCCCCATTTTCCGCCATTCACCGATTATTTATTTATTACCCCATGGGTGCGATTTATTTTTGCCAATAATTCTTAAGCGATATACCATGGTGAAGAATTATCCGTTTGCTGACTAATCATCGGATCCTGGCATTATCCTATTCTATCATACCCTTAATATCTATTATCAATGAAATTGCTTGCCATCGAAAAAGAACTCACACAGGTAAACTGGGATGAACAAAGTGAAGTGCTTAACAACGAAGCATATAGAGTGTATCAACTGTTTCAGGAAGGAGTAATCAGGGAGATCTATTTCAACGAAAATGAAAACGCAGTCATCGTACTCGAATCTAAATCGAAGGATGAAGCCAATGAAGTATTGGGCACTCTTCCCCTCGTGGCAGCAGGTATGATAGGCTTCGAATTAATGGAACTACACCCTTATACCGGTTTCAGCCGTATCATTTATAAAATGGTGGATTAATACCCATTGTTTTCCCTCATTTTCTTATAGTCTTTGATTATTGTATACTCATTGTTAGAGTAACTTTTTTGTTCGACTTCCGTCTATACTCCTGGAAACTAAACGAAGAATTGTTGTTTCTGCACATTCTGTTTATTAGCAACTAAATTTATTTGACAAAAATTCATTAATCATTATAATAATGATTATGGAAGAGGTATGCTATTTTCTAACTAACATATAAAAAGTGAGATAGAAATATTTCTCGCAGAATGTCAAGAAAATGAAAATAAGTTGATAATTATTGACAAAAGTACTTTTACATCCTAAAAAACTACTTTCAACTACTCGTTTTCGTCATTCAACCAGAATAAATTTCACGACCCGATTCCTGAACATAGTTTTGCATCATCAATCAAACAAAACAATAAAACAATGAAAAACATCAGCATTACTTTAGCACTTCTATTCATTGCATTAATATTAAATGCACAGGAGGCCACCAGGTCAAACGATGAAATCAGCACCCTTTTTGGAAAGAATAAGGATACAAAACTGGGTTGGTTTGTAGGTTTCGATAATAGTTACACTCAATTTGGCTCCAGGGATGTCCATATGAGTGGTTTCAATGCGGGACTTATCATCAATCACTCTTTTGCAGTTGGATTCTCAGGTTCCGGCTGGACAAACAGAAATTCCATGTATTATAATCATGTCACCGATACATCAGGTGCTTACCTGGAAGGCGGCTTTGGCAGGATGCTATTTGAAATCACACCTTTTCCTCAATCGCCACTGCATATCACTTTCCCCATATTGCTGGGAGGTGGCGGTGCAAGCTACATTACCGAAGAAGACTATTTCGAATGGGATGAAGATGATTGGGATAATTATCATAAAAATCTTGACACAGACCTGTTCTTTTCTTTTGAACCCGGTATCAGGGCTGAACTGAATGTATTCAGGTTCATGCGTTTGAATGCAGGTGTAAGTTACCGTTATGTAAGCGGATTGGAACTTATGAATACTCCTTCCGATTTGATGAATAATCTTTCAGCCACTGTGGGACTTAAATTCGGGAAATTCTAAGATTCTCCGGGGTTGTCAGAAATAGCTCTATCTAATTCAAATAATAATCAGGTCGCAATGATGACTCTTGTAAATAATTACTAAAATGAAATCAATACTACTTTCACTTTTTATTTCTCTCTCACTTTTTGGATGTGAGAAGATTCAAAACGAGCATGATTCAATAACAGGTATGGGTCCTCTGCACATGGAAGAACGGACTGTTTATGGTTTTACCAAGATCGAAAACAGGTTAGCTGCCAACATTCGCATCATGAAGAGCAGTACCAGAAAAGTTGAGGTTAAAGCACAGAAAAACATTCTTTCGGGGATACATACTAATGTTATCAATGGTTCCCTTATCATTTCTTCAGGTAACTTTTCAATCATTACTGATAGTACAATTTCGTTGGATATCTATATAACAGATAATCAAATGGATGAATTAAGTATGAAAGGTTCAGGATTGGTTTGGTCAGAATGTCCTATTGAGAGAATCTATCTTTCAGGAGCCGGTAATATCAGCTGTTCAGGTGAAACGACACATACTGAAGTTTTGCTTTCTGGCTTTGGAAATATCAACCTGTTGGATATGAAAGTATCCACTGCAGATATCCGCATCTCAGGCAATGGTAATGTGAAGATGAATGCAGATGAAAGAATTGATATTTCAATACCTGGCATGGGTAATGTTTACTATACAGGGAATCCGGAAATTAAACAAAGTATTTCCGGGATGGGTAATGTAATCAATCTCTGAGATCTGAATTAAAACCTAAACTGCCTGTTAATTCCTTTCGGGAATTAGCAGGCAGTTTTTTTATGATGATTATAGTAGGAAGGGATAACTTAGTACTACAATCTAATTACCGAATCAGCACAATGGTCCCAAACACAGGTTCGGTCAGCTTGTCATGGTTCCCCACATCCTTATTATTCCAGATGGTTCCATCGCGGAAGATGGCCTGGATTTTCCAGACATACACATCCTGCTGCACGGGGTGGCCTTTGTAGGTTCCATCCCAGGACTCCACCGGTGATCCTCTCTCATCCAGCTGCTTGGATTCCCAGATCATGGCTCCGTGTGAGTTATACACCTGGCAGTGGTAAGTGGCCAGGTTCTGACCTACAGGTTTCCATATCCTTGTCTGCTGTAGCGTACCTCCCGGGGCAAAAGCATTGGGGACATACAAGCCCTTTGAACAGCAAGGTATATAACATGCTGGTAGTATCCGAACAGCCCTGCTCATTCAGGGTCACCAGGGTCACGGTATAGGTGCCGTCTTCGGTGTAGGTGATCAATGGGGAGGCCAATGGTGATATCTCTCCATTGCCAAAGTCCCAGTGGTATTCATCGGCTCCGATGGATCCATCGTTGAACTGCACCTGTCCCTGCACCTGTTCTACATCCTCTGTATAACTGAAAGCACTCAGTGGTGATGGTTCCACATCTACCTCTGCCCTTAAGGTATCTGCACATTGGTTGGTATCGCTGGCGGTCAGCAGCACCCTATACCTGCCGATACTGTCGAACACGAACTGCGGGGTGGATCCCTGCATCGAGCCTAAAAATCTTCCCAGACTGTCACTCACCCTCCATCCCCATAGGTTCAGCGGGGCAAGGTAAGGATCTGAATGGTCGAAGAAGTAGGTCGGATGCCCTACACAGGCAATAGAGCTGTTAAAGGTAGCAGAAGGCAGTCCATGGATTATCAGGCTGGTGGTGGCGGTATCACGGCATCCCGACTGGTTGGTGACAATCAGCCTGGGGTCATAACTGCCCGGGGCAGGATAAACCCAGGAGGGGTTGCGGTTTACAGCGGTGTCATACACACTCTGCGGATCACCAAACTCCCAGCGGTAAGTGAGCAATGTGGCTCCATTGGCTTTGGTGGTATCGGTAAACATCGACTCCTGTTTGTAACATACATCCTGTGTTGAAAAGCCTGCCATAGGTGTGGCGATCACCGTGATCACCCTTTGTGTGGAGTCACTGATCACGCTGCCTCCCACAATGGTGCTGACCTTTAGTTTTACAAGGAAAGTACCCGGCTGGGTGAAGGTATGGGTGGTGAGGGATTGATAGCTGTTATAAGTGGTCGGTTGTGCGGTATCTCCCCAGGTCCATACCCACTGACTGATCTGGGCATCACAGGTGGAAAAGTCCGAAAACGCAAGGGCATAGTTCTGGCAAAGCAAAGTGTCTGATGGCGTATAGGCTGCCACAATACAGGGGGAACGCTGAATGCTGTCTGTGACTGTTGATGTACAACCATTTCCATCCACCACGGTCAATGTGGTTACATAGGTTCCGGCCGTGGTGTATTTATGCGTGGTACTGGTATTGGGAGCATTGATGGTATCCAGTGTCCCGTCGCCAAAGTTCCAGTACATGGTGGTAATAGCACTTGCGGTATCGATGCTTTGGCTGGTAAAGGTGATGGTTGAGTCGCAGCTGCCCGGGGTATAATCGAACAATGCTACAGGCAAAGCATGCACCTGCACACTTTGGTAGGCATCCGCCTGGCATCCGAACTGGTCCGTGGTGGAGAAGTTAATGGTATAGAAGCCCGGGGCGGTAAAAATATGTCCCGGGGTTTTGAGGGTGCTCAGGTTCTGTGCTCCCGACTGCGGATCTCCAAAGTTCCACTGGAAGCTGATCAGGGAATCGGCAGGAGCAGCAGGGGTTAGCAACTGCGGGGTGAACTGCATAGGCTCACCGAAGCAGGACTGTGTATAACTGAAGGTAGCAGTGAGCTCTGAGGGGACACATACCTGCTGGAAGGCTGTATCCACACATCCGCGGATATCGGTGATCATCAGCTTTACCTCATAGCAGGAGTCAATGGCATAATACACATGGTTGGGGTTCTGTCCATTGCCATACTGGTAAGGCTCAAACTCCCAGTTCCATCCTGTGACCAGTGCCTGGTAGCTCCATGAGGAGTCCTGGAACTGTACCGCTCCATTGGCACAGGGACTGGCTGAGTATTTAAAGTAGGCCGTAGGCTTGTTCCATACCTGCAGCGGCATGGTCTTCACATGGGTGCAGCCATGCTCGGTAGTGGTGGTAAGGGTGATGGTATAGGTGCCTGCTGTATTGAAGGTGTATTGCGGGTTCTGCATCGTGCTGGTATCAGCGGTGCCTGAGAGTCCAAAGTCCCAGCTCCATGCAACAAGGGTATCTCCCTGCGGGGCAGAGCTCAGATCGGTGAACTGTGTGGGAGACTCGGCACAGGCCTGCTGGGCCATAAAGTACGATTGAGGTGCACTGTGGATGGTCACAGGATGGCTGATGGCATTCTGGCAACCCGAGGTATCACTGATCGTGAGCACCACGGTGAAAGTACCGGCCACTCCATAGCTATGTTGTGGGTTTTGTGTGTTTGCAGTGGGACTGCCATCACCAAAGTTCCAGTTGTAAGTCTGTACCGCTCCCACCTGTGTGGCGGTGGTATCGGTAAAGAAGGTGGTGGCTGATCCAAGGCAAAGCAGGCTGTCATTGTAAAAATCTACTCCTGGTTTTGGAACAATGGATACATTCTGTTCCAGGGTATCCTGGCAGCCAGAAGCATTGGCAGTAATAAGCCTTACCAAATAAGTGCCCGGGTTGGCATAGTTATGTACCGGGTTGGTTTGGGTACTTGAGTTGCTGCTTCCCGATGGGGGATCGCCAAAGTTCCAGCTATGGGATACCAGTGTGGGACCTCCATTCAGACTGGTCTGGTCGGTAAACTGTGTGGCTTGTCCCTGGCAGGTATTCTGGTAAGAGAAAGCCGTAAGTGGCGAGGCAGAGATGGTCACAGGGATAACACGTGTATGGCTGCAGCCCTGCTGTGTGCCCAGGGTCAGGCTTACAAGGAAAGTGCCCGGCTGGCTGTAGGTATGTGTTACCGTGGGGTGGTAAGTAGTAAAGGTGGTATCATTATCATCACCGAACTGCCAGTACCAGTTGTTGATTATTCCGCCATTGCCATTGCCAAGATCGGTGAAGGTGATCTCAGTACCTGAGCAGGCGGGGGTATTGAAGCTGAAGTTGGACAGCGGACCGGGGGTTACCACCACGGCATTGGTCTTGGTGTTTATGCAGCCTGCCGTATCGGTGATGGTAAGGGTGACATTGAAGGTGCCGGACTGGGCATAGATATGCATCGGGTCCACAAGGGTGGAACTCAGACCATCCCCGAACTGCCAGTACCAGCTCTGGGTGGCATTTACATTCACCGCTGTGCTGGAAGTGAACTGGGTGGTATCACCGCTGCATCCTGCCAATGAACTGAAATCTACTGCAGGAGGCGGTGTTACATTCACTGAGCCCGTTACCGTATCGCTGCATCCGCCTGAGATGGTGGCTATCAGCCTGACTGTATAGGTCCCTGCGGTATTGTAAGTGATGAACAGGGTTCTGCTGGCTGCTCTGGTTGGAGCTGCCTGAGCCAGGGTCACCAAAATCCCATTGCCAGCTGGAGATCCCGGAGGTGGTATTGCTCATGGAAAGATCTGTGAACGATACCGCTGCTCCCTGGCAGGCAGCGCCATGACTGAACAGTGCCGTAGGTTTGGGAAGGATGGTAAGGGTTTTAGTCTGCAGGTTGGTGCAGGAATCGGAGCTTTTTACTGTCAGGGTCACATTGAAAGTCCCCGCCTGGGCATAGGTATGTGATACAGAGGCGGTAGCAGGGAAGTTGATTACCTGGGTGGTGCCATCACCAAAATCCCAGAACCATCGCGTAACATATCCGGCGGCAGAAGTAGTAAGATCAGTAAACTGTATTTGCTGATCATCACAGGCAGGAGAAGAGAAGTCGAAGTTCACAAGGGGCAGCGGAACGATGATGATCGGGTGGCTGCGCTGGTTCTCACATCCTGCCGTATCGGTAACGGTGAGCGTAACGGTATAGGTCCCGGCAAAGGTATACACATGGCTGGGAGACTGCAGGGTACTGCTGCCTCCATCCCCAAAGCTCCAGTACCAGCTGGCAATGGTGGGGATCGCCATTCCGGCAGGGCTGAACTGTGCAGGATTATCCTGGCAGGCGCTCTGGAAGCTGAAGTCGGTTACAGGCAAAGGCTTGATGGTGACAGGGTAGCTGATCGTATCGGAGCAGCCATTTAAGGTGAGGGTGATCAGTGTCACTGTATAGTTGCCCGTTGCGGCATAGCTGTGTATGGGGTTCTGATCAGTACTGGTATTGAATACTCCTGAACCCGGGTCACCAAAGTTCCATTGCCAGGAGGTCAGGCTTTGGCTTCCGGAAGTGGTGGTCAGGTCGGTGAAGTGTACAGGGCTGTCCTTGCAATGGCCTGAGCTCATAAAGTCGGCTGTAGGGGAACCAAACACATTCACCACCCGGGAGAAGCTATGGGTACAGCCCTCGGAGTTGGTAACGGTAAGGGTCACATTGAAGGTGCCTGTTACGGCATAGATATGGCTTACATCGGGGATCGCAGGGAAAAGGATGGTCTGAACAGGGCTCCCATCGCCAAAGTTCCAGCTCCAGCTGGTCAGGTAGCCTGTTTCCGTGGTACTCTGGTTATTGAAGCTGATGGTTTGTCCCTGGCAGTTATCGGTAGCAGAGCTGAACAATGCCGTTGGCGGTGGGGTAACAATCAGGGTATGGGAACGGGATCCTTCGCAGCCTGCGGTATCAGTAATGGTAAGAATTACCGTATAGGTGCCTGCTGCAATATAGGTGTATTGTGTGTTGCGGGTATTGCTCGTGGAGCCATCGCCAAAATCCCAGTGGTAGGTAGCGGTAGCATTCAGGTTGATCAAGGTACTGTCGGCCCAGAACAAGGTGGGGGTGCCCAGGCAGCCGGTGGTACTAGTAAAATCAGCCAGGGGAGCGCCTTTTACATTCACCTGCCGAATGATAGTGTCGCTGCAGCCATTGAAGTTTTGAACGATCAGGGTTACATTATACAATCCTGCCGTAGTATATAAATGTGTAGGATCTTCCAGGGTGCTGGTGTTCAAAGATCCAGAAGCAGGATCTCCAAAATCCCAGCTCCAGCTGGTAACGGCTCCGCCTCCATTGGCATTGCTCGCATCATTGAAAATAGCCAGTTCATCCTGGCAGTTGCTCCAGAAGTCAAAATCAGCAAGGGGACGGCGGGTGACAGTGATAGTGGTGCTGTAAATATCCGTGCAGTTGCGGCTATTGGTGATATACAGGGTCACTGCATAAGTGCCGTCACCGGCATACTGATGCGTGGTATTGGAGGTATTGGGGAAATCAATCGTATCATTAGGTGTGCCATCGCCATAACTCCATACCCACTGACTGATATAGCCCTGTCCGACTGGGTTGTTACTCAGGTCGGTAAAGAAACTGGGATCACCCAGGCAGTTGGGGGTATTGTAACTGAAAAAAGCATTGGGATGAGGCCTGACTTCTACCGGGTGACTGATGGAATAAGTACAGTTGTTAGTATCTTCTACACTAAGGATTACCTGGTAGGTACCATATGTGGGATATATATGATAAGGGTTGGTCGGGGCATTAAAGGTTGCGAAAGTGCCATCGCCAAAGTCCCAGTGCCAGTTGCTGATTTTATCAACATAGTTCCCACTGACAGTGAAAAATGTGGTATCAGAATTACAAACGGTATTGGCTTCAAAATCGGTGACTGGAATAGGATTCATGATTACGGTAACTGTATCATTCATGATCTGTTCGCAGTTGCCCACAGGGTTTATCCCCCTGATGGAGTATTGCCCGGGAACATTCTTAATGCCGAAGCTGAGAGGGGCTCCGGTACCTGCCCGGTTGGTGCCTTCCAGGGCTCCATTGAGCAGCAGCTCATAGTTCATGCCTGACTGTGAACCTGACAATCCAATAGTAACACCCGGTGTCCCTTCGCAGAATACCCCGTTATTGGTAACGGTGATTGAGAAAGGATCAGGTAAAGGGTTGATGGTAATGGAAGCCAGTCCATGAATAGAGTCATTCGGGGCATTGCAGAAGTTATCATTACTAGCAGTTACCCAATAACTGGTGGTAACCGGCGGACTCACACTGAAAACATAGGGTGAACTCATGATATTGTTCACCGTAACCGGAGTGGTACCATTGGTATAGGTCACCGACCAGGGTGGTGTTCCTGTCAGGGCGATGCTTATTGGCGTGGAAGTGGCTTCGCAGATGCTTGTGGTTCCGCTGATGGTGGCAGAGGGGTCTTCATGAACAGTAAGCCACATAAAGTCATTTCCGGTAAGGCTCTGGCATCCGGCCAGTCCCAGGGTCAGTACCACCACATTTCCGACATCATTCGGACCGGGGGTATAACTGGGGTTGAGGATATTGGGATTACTGAAGCTGCCATCTCCCGAAGTAGTCCAGTTGATAATTGACTGGTACTGAGCCGAGGCAGCCATAGGGAATGGCTTTTGTCCGCAGATTTGTCCATCGGGGCCTGCATTGCTCACAGGGGTAGGGTCAATCTGGAGCACCACCTGGTCATTCACGAAAGTGCCTGCGCATTGTCCGTTCCCTTCCAGGGTAAGGGTAAAGGTGATGGTGCGGTTTACTGTGCTCAGGTCGATAGGACCGGCAAAATAGGTGGGGTTAAGGATATTGGGATTACTCAGAAAACCATCTCCTCCCACAAAAGTCCATTGGATATTGGTTGCATCATAATTATTCCCAATCCCGCAAGGGTAAACTGGGTGGTATTGCTGCAGATAAAGTTATCAGACCCTGCATTAACCACGGGAAAAGGCGAAACAGCAAAAACCCTGGTGTCGGTCACTGTCTGTGCTGAACAGGAGAGCCTGCCCTGAACGGCAAAGGTGAGGGTGACGCTTCCTGCATTGAAATCCAGGTTGCCAGGCATATAGGTGGGGGAAAGCAGGGTGTTGTTATTAAAGGTACCATCTCCTGCGAACCATTGGTAGGATGAGAAGTTGGTGGCCACAGCACCGGTAACGTTAATGGGGTTCAGCACGCAGAAAGCATCATCGGGCCCGGCACTGGCAGTAGGCATGGGATCGATGGTAAGGGTGAGGGCATCTGCATCATTCATGGAATTACAGGTACCCATACCTTGTCCTGTGAGGGTGAGGGTAACGCTTCCAATAGCTATATCATTTACTCCGGGCGTATATACTGCATTTGCCAGGTTGGGGTTGCTAAAAGTCCCGTCACCAGAGCTGCTCCAGGTGAGCAGTGAACAGAACTGCTGGGTGCCGGACAGGGTGTAAGTCCCGGCAGCACAAATGGTGGCATCGGTGCCTGCAGCCACATCGGGCAAAGGGGTGAATGTAAGGAGACGGTCATCAGAAATTATTTCTCCGGCACACATCAAAGCCCCTGATACGGTAAGGGTGAAGGTAACCGTGCCGGTTTCACCAAAGGCGGGTACATAAGTGGGTGTAAGGGTATTATTATTGATCAGCGATCCGGCTCCGTTTTCGGTCCAAAGCACCCCGGAGGCTGTTGTATTTAAAGCAGAAGCTCCTGAAACGGTATAGTTCATCCCCTGGCAGGTGTTGTCGTCGGGGCCTGCATCGGCAACAGGCTTGGGATTGATGGTCAGGGTAAGCTGGTCGGTGGACTGAATGGCACTACAACTGAGTGAACCATCCCCGCGGAAAGTGAGAATGACCGAACCGGCTGCAATATCTGCAGCAGAAGGGGTATATACCGGATGAATGCTGGTGGGGTCGCCGAAGGTGCCAGTACCACTGGTCGTCCAGAGTAATGCCTGGCAGAAATTGGCCATGGAGTTATTAAGGGTATAGATGCTTCCTGCGCAGATGGAAGCCGATGGCCCTGCCAGCACAAAAGGTGGAGGGTTCACCGTAAGGATCATCTGGTCGGTGGCTTGCTGGGAAGCACAGGAACCGGTGCCATTGACTGTAAGGGTGAAAACCACATTGCCCATCTCACCGGGAATGGGGGTATAGGTAGGTGTAAGAGTTGTGCCACCGGTAAGTGTGCCCGGACCATTTTCAGTCCAGGTAAGGGTAGCTGCATCATAATCAGTGGCCAGTGCAGCAAGGGTATAGGTATCCACCTGGCACATATCATCATCGGGGCCGGCGTTGGCAGTAGGAAGGGGGTCAACGGTAAGGTTGAAAACGGCAGGTGCGGCCGCAGCGCAATTAGTTGGTCCAGGTCCTGAATAAGTAACACTTACTGATTGCGGGCCCACCTGGTTCCAGGTAATTGTGACAGTATTGCTTCCGTTACCACCGGCAGTTACAGAACCACCGGCCGGAATATTCCATATATAATTCTGAAACCCTGCTTCAGTAACATAAACATTCCCTGTACTATTAAGACAAGTATTAATGGAGCCATTTAAAGTGGGTACAGGGACCGGATTAACAGTCACAACTGCTGTCCCTGAAAAAGTCCCGGGACATGCTGCATTTTCAATAGAAATTAATGTATAAGTTCCGGCGGTATCCGTAGTAAAAGTGAAAGGAAGCGGGCCATTATAATTCGTTATAGCTGGTCGGGGGACACCATTGAGAGCATAAGCAAAATCAAAAGGCCCAACTCCAACAATATCCACCTGAATTGTAGCCACACTGGTAGCATCATCGCAGATAATTCCCCCTCCGGAAATGGTGGCTATCGGACATATAGATGAAGGTGCAGTAGCTTGTTGAATCAGGGTACAGGCGGCATCATCAGTAAAGAAAGCTTCAATGTCATGCGCCAGGCCATCACATGTAACAGGAGGCAGCGTAAATGTCTGAGGACTGTTAAAAGGGGGACTGAAAGTTTGAGAAACCGGGGGAACACTCGTATTGTCATTCACTTTTAAAACACCGGCTATTGGTGCATTTGTAAATTCAACACTACCAGAAATAGTGAAAGTATTTGTCGTGGGATCACAATCTGAAGGGAATGGAGAAATGGACAATACAGAACATTCAACAACGATATCACAATTTGTTGTTCCCGATCCGGGGTCTCCAAAGTTAGTCTGAGAGAAAGTGATTTCGCAAGGGTTATTCGAATAGTTAGTAATCAATAGCATATAGAAGTCACCAACCTGAGCATTTGTGATATTACAGGTTTCTGTTGAATTGCCAGAATAACTGCAATCAACAACAGCACCTGAAGTAAGTCCATCAACACAGGCTCCGGTTGGAGAGGAGAAAGGACCCCAACAAATGAAATCAATATCATAAGATGGGCTGCTCCACATATCTATTACAATATCACCTCCCGGGGGACCTACCTGCATAAAATACCATGCAGGATTGGGAGTCGTAGAAAGACAGCCGTAAAATGGGCCAGGTTGTGCATTAGGGGTACCGGTACCTCCATTGAATGCATAAGCCGAAGATCCGCAAAACACCTGGGATTCTTCACAGGTGGGGCTGGTGGCTTTAGAACCATCGGTTTCCAGAATACTCAACTCCTTTAATGGCTTATTTTTTAGCTCTGCATCCAGCTTATTCAATTGAAAGAGTGATTCTTCCAATAAATCATTTAATAACAGCTTCAGCTGAATGGTATCAAATGTTGCAGAAGTGAAGTGAGCAGAATGGGTTAAAAGTTCATTTTTATCGATTGCAAATATTTTATTGCTATATGCAAGATTATAAAATGACAGAATTCCGACCGGAGAAACAAGCTGATCCAAATCAATGGTAAAAGTTATTTCATGATCAGCAATTCTGAAGTCAGAAGCAAATGGGGCCTTGACAGGCTGGACTTCCTGTGAAAAAGAGGGTTTGAATAGAAGGCACAAAACACCCAAAAAAAGGAAGGTAGGGAGTAGTATTAGTGATCGCATTTTACAATCTACAAGAGGTTTACAGATTGTAAAAATAGTTGTTTTTCATTAGTAAATATTAAAAATCAAGCGTCAAAATAACACTTTAAACAGATGGTTTACTCCAATTAACGATAAAAAGTAACAGGCAAATCCCATTAATAAAGCGGAATCATCCTTTTTGAAATGATAATTCAATTCCGGGAGGTTACAATTACCATCCTTGTGCCAGCAAATCAATAATATGCATAGTTTTCAGAGGAAGGTTATTTTGATCAATGTAACCTTGCTGATGCATGAGGCAGGATGAATCAGTACTAATGATATATTCGGCACCGGTTTGAAGGGCGTTTTCGACTTTTTGCTGAGCCATTGCAGTTGAAATCGCTTCATGTTTTACGGCAAAGGTACCACCAAATCCGCAGCAGGTATGAGTATCCTTCATTTCAACCAATTCAAGGCCTTTCACTTTCGACAACAGTATCCTGGGTTCGTTTCCCAGCTTATATTCCCTTAATGCGGCGCAAGAGTCATGGTAAGTAACAAGATGTTCAAAAGTAGCTCCAACATCCTCAACTTTAAGGACATTTACCAGGAAATCAGTGAATTCAAAAAAGTTCTTCTTCAGCTGGTGGTATTCATTATGAAGTGCTGAATTATAGAACATTTCATCATAATAATTCCTGACAAATCCGGCACAGGAGGCTGAAGGCCCCACAATATAACGGTTATTCGGAAAATCTTTGATAAACTTCTCCCCTACTGCCTTTGCTTCATCCGAGAATCCACTGTTAAAAGCCATCTGTCCGCAACAGGTCTGATTAGTATTATAGTTCACTTTAACACCCAGCTTTTCAAGAATTTTCACCATATTAAAACCCGTTTCAGGGTAAACCTGGTCAATGAAACAAGGGATAAATATATCAACAGTCATAATAGTTTCTTCTAGCCGCAATTTGACAAAAGTATTAAAATCAACTGCCCGAATAATCAAAAGTTTTCAACTGTTTGTTAATAATAATGCTGACAACACTCTTTCGTTGTTATACTGTTGAAGCACTCACCTAAAAAGAACCGACAAAATTTCGCCAGGATTCAGAAACCTCCGGAAAGAATAATTAGATTTTATATAACAATTATTAACAAGCGGCACGTTGGACGATCAGTAGCAAACTTATAATTTTGTCGTTCAATGAACCAATTTAAAGACATAGCCCCGAAATTCATCTCTTTAGCAGTATTGATACTCTATCATGCACTGATTACATTCTCAAATAATGATCTTATTCCAGGTCTCATTGAATTATCGGGAGGCAATTGTCTAAATCATCATTCTGTAATTTCTTATGCAGATTCGTCAGTTGATGATCAGTTCTCAGAAACAGAAGAATATCTTTTATTTCCCGATGAAATGAAATGTGATCTGTCTTCTGAGGAAATATCCTTAATTCCTTTTCCAAAACTGCCAATCTGGCAACCTCCCAGGATTCATCCAAAATCCTGACAGGCAATCTTAGCAAATCAATCTTAAGCCATTCAGTGGTGTTCACAATCTTTGGGTTTTCCAGGTAGGATACGCCTGTTTAATTTCAAGAAAGACACCAACGAAGTTATTGCCGACAGCCCTGGCTATGCTGGACCTGAATGATTTTTCATTCCCTTGACACTTAGTTCAGGGATCGCTAAATCAAAAAATCAAATAAATAAACACTTAAAAGCAATACGGATGGAATTTTTAAAATCAGCTTTGGATTTTTTATTACAATTTGACAATCATCTGTTTACCATGATTGATAATTATGGCAATTGGGTTTATGTTATTCTGTTTCTCATAATATTTATTGAAACAGGAATCGTTTTGATGCCATTTCTGCCCGGCGATTCCCTTTTATTTGTGGCAGGAACTTTCTGCGCAGGAGTCATTAATTCCCAGGGAGAGGCAGTCGGGCTGAGCCTTTCGATAATACTTTCGAGCCTCATAATTGCAGCGATTCTGGGTGATAGTCTGAATTACTACTTTGGAAAAACTATCGGATTAAAAATGGTTTCCTGGAAAATAGGCGGCAGACAATTAGTCAAGCAGAAATATATTCACCAAACCCAGGCTTTTTATGAGAAGCATGGCCCCAAAACCATCATCATTGCCCGCTTTGTGCCAATTGTCAGAACTTTTGCACCTTTTGTTGCCGGTATAGGCTCCATGAATTACAACAGATTTATCTGGTTCAATATACTAGGAGGTTGTCTTTGGGTGACAAGCATGGTACTGGCTGGGTACTTCTTCGGGAACCTGCCCTTCATTAAAAATAACCTGGAATATGTGGTATTCGCAATCATTGGAATCTCTTTGCTACCAATGGTTATAGAAACAATTCGTGCCACAGTTAAAAAAGAATCTGGCACTTCAAACTAATTGAGACAGAATAGTGATGGACCCAAGTGACCCTAAATTTACGCAATGGCATGAATCAGTCTTTTATGCAACGAATCACCCGGCCTGCATGCGCTGAGGCATCACCGGTGTATGCAAGACTGGTAAGTAATGTATGGAATTTCACTTATATCATTATACTTAGTCGTACGGAGATTCTCCGCCATCCAGGTCTGGGTGCCTATCTGGATGGTTTTATATACGTTCCCGTCAATGTCGGTCATTGTTCCGTAGGTCAGGGCAGGATTAAAGACAGCTGTGGTTTTTCCATTGTAGGAAGTGTTTGATCCCGGATCATCACTTTCGCTTTTACTGCATGAGTTAAAGATTAATGCAGATGCCAGACAAAAGAAGAGCAAATAAACTTTACAAGTTCCCATAGTGATTGATTTAATTATAAGCCTGCATAAATATGGCCTCGGCTATCCATTACTGAAGTCACACTTTAAGAAAATTAAACATTGAATAGCCTTTCCCTGGTTACTGCAACCAGTCGCAAGGAAAGCCCTGTTTTTCAGTTCAAATGTATATCGGCAAATAAGATATATCAATCACACTTTAATGTGATTTTTTAAGTAAATGGGAATGAATCAATAAGTTATTATTGGCAAAGCCTGCCTGAAAACAACATGAAAGGGGGAATGAAGAATAGAACTTATGGACTATGAGAAGAATCCGAATTCAATATTTACATAGAAATGCATACTTTCCCTGATCAGTTTTTCTCCCGGATATTGGTCAACCAAAGGTTTACCGATGGATTGAATAAGGGAGAAATTAATTTTCCCGGGGTTATCAATCTTTTTATCTTTCAGCATTATTGCAATAATATCATTGCATGCAGAAGGTTTCAGACGATAGTGCGGAAAGTTCCAGGTAACAAAATTTGAGATCGATTGTAAATCAGACTCAGATAGGCCAAGCATCCTCATTGATATAAAGGCTTCACAAACCAGTCCGGCTGCAACCGCTTCACCATGAATCAGTGGCTGGGCATCGTGCATCAGGGAGTATGATTCAAGTGCATGGCCCACAGTATGCCCTAAATTCAATACTTTCCTGCGTCCCATCTCATGGGGGTCACTTTCTACAACCCCAATTTTCACAGCTGCCGAATGGTAGATTAACTTATCAGCATCAGCATCTTTCAAAAGATTACACTGCAACAATTCATTATAATGAGAGCGATCACTGATCAATGCATGTTTTACCATTTCTGCAAAACCTGATTTGAAATGCCTTTCAGGTAATGTCTGAAGGAATTCTGTCATCAGAAAAACTCCTTTGGGAGCTGAAATCAATCCTACCTGATTTTTGAGTCCATCGAGGTTCAACCCGGTTTTACCTCCAATAGCTGCATCCACCATCCCTAACAAAGAAGTTGGCATAAGGATGTAATCCATTCCTCTTTTATAGGTTGCTGCCACAAATCCTCCGAGATCGGATACCATTCCACCTCCAAGGCATATCAGCAAAGAATTTCTTAAAGCCCCAAGGTTACTGAGTTCCTGCCAGACGTTAACAGCAGAAATGATCGTCTTGTTCTCCTCGCCTGACTGAACAGTAATGATATCAGAAGATTTTAAGGCGGGGCATTTTTCAAAAACTACCGGCAAGCAGTGATCCCTGGTATTTTCATCTACTAAAATGAAAACACCTTTCAATGGATACTGATCAACGATATAGGCTAATTTCTGCCAACCATCAGATCCTGTGAATATGAAATCTTTAAGATTCATCTATTGTCATCGATTTGCCAAAGATAATATAATTTTATCCAGACCAGAATAGAACCTATGACTTATTGCTTTCAGAAAATGCTATTCAATAGAAGCATTTACCATATATACCACTTTTCCCGGGCCAGATATTATTACAAAAGTGCATGTTTTTTTAATACAAAATCACAGCAATAACCTTGAATAATACATATCCAGTTAAAAATCACATTTTCATGTGAGTCTTCAGAACCGTTTCCTGTTACCTGAAGTCAGAAGAAGAGTTTCTTTTGTCGATCAGATTCTACCACACTTATTTACAAAAGGATATTCTTACTTTTGCCCACAAATTCGATTCAATGATCACTTTTGAAAATACTGAAATTGCTTTCAGGTATAAAACTGATGCAGGGATGCGCAGAGCTTACTGGTTATTCAGAATCATTGCTAATCCCGGACTGGTGCGCATCAGTAAAAAGATGACTTACCTGGCCCTGAATTTGGGACTTCCTGTGGCATGGGCCATCAAGCCTACTCTTTACAAGCACTTTGTTGGAGGAGAAAGCCTCGACGAATGCAAAGCAACTGTAGATCTTTTAGCCAGGTACAAGGTAAGTTCGATCCTGGATTATTCAGTAGAAGGTGGCAGCAATGCTTCAGTAATGGCACGGACCCTTGCAGAAACACTTCGATCCATCGAGAATGCTGCAGGGAACCACCAAATTCCCTTTGCTGTATTTAAACCCACAGCTTTTGCATCTGTTGAAGCCCTGACCAAAGCAGCGATGGGAAAGTCAGGTGAAATTAACACCTCAGAAGCAATGCTTCTTTTCAGGGAAAGTGTGGAAGCCTTATGCAGAAAGGCATCTGAGTTAAAAATCCCTATCATGATTGATGCAGAAGATTCCTGGTACCAGGACCTGATCGATGACCTGGTCACTGAGATGATGGAAAAGTATAACAAGGAAGAAGCGATTGTATTTAATACCTTACAGATGTATCGCACCGACAGGATTGAATTCCTTAAGGAATCCATCCGTAAAGCAGAGGAAGGCAAATACGTCCTCGGTGTGAAATTTGTCAGGGGTGCTTACATGGAAAAAGAGCGGAAAAGGGCAGAAGAAAATGGATACCCTTCCCCTATCCAGCCTGATAAGAAAGCCACTGACACAGCCTATGATGAAGCCTTGAAAATTTCTATTGAGCATATTGACAATCTCGTTCTTTTCAATGGTTCCCATAATGAAATCAGCAACCGTTACCTTACAGAGTTAATGGAGCAAAAAGGCCTGGAAAAAAATGACAGGCGAATTTGGTTCTCCCAGCTTTATGGTATGAGCGACCATATCAGTTTTAACCTGGCTGATGCCGGATATAATGTCGCAAAATATATCCCTTACGGGCCGGTGCATAATATATTACCCTACCTGCTCAGAAGGGCGGAAGAAAACACCTCAATTGCAGGTCAAACAGGAAGAGAACTCTCTCTCATTCAGAAAGAGATAAACCGCAGGAAAATCAAGTAACCTTATTTGCCACGCATACAAATGTCATTCTCTAATAATCCTTAAACAACAGGTTTTTCATAATAAAGCGGAGAAAAAGGCGTTAGCACGATTAACTTAACACAAACACCCATAACAATAAAAAATGAATAGATTAATCC
Organism: Bacteroidales bacterium; assembly: GCA_016707785.1. Lineage (NCBI taxonomy): Bacteria > Pseudomonadati > Bacteroidota > Bacteroidia > Bacteroidales > Bacteroidales bacterium. The sequence continues at coordinate 19,461 of JADJGZ010000026.1, forward strand.
TCTCATTAGTAACATTTTTGTTCATTTTTCCCGGTATTTCATTCGGGCAAAAGAACCTCCCTTCGTCAGAAGAAAAGGAATTAATGGCTGCCAAACAGGTCATCATGCGATTGATCGGCATGAAAGCTGAATCTTTTAAATTTGAAAAAATTCCGGATGAAAAAGGCCTGGATGTTTTTGAAGTCATTGCATTGGATGGTAAGGTTCTGGTAAAAGGATCAAGCACCATTGCTATGACCAGGGGAGCCTATGAATACCTGAGGAATGCCTGTAATATTCAATATAACTGGAGCACAGATAAAGTAACGCCACCTGCTTCTTTCCCCGACTTAACAATTCCAAGGACAGTATCCCCTTATAAACACAGGCTCTATTATAATGTATGTGCCTATGGCTATACCAATCCATTCTGGAAATGGGAGCAATGGCAAAAAGAGTTGGACTGGATGGCATTGCATGGAATCAATATGCCAATTGCAATGGCCGGGCAAGAGGCAGTCTGGCATAAAGTGTATTCCGATATGGGTATGACCGACCTTGAGATTCGTTCCCATTTTACCGGCCCGGCATTCTTACCCTGGCAACGTATGGGAAATGTGAACAAGCATGCCGGCCCTTTGCCATCGTCCTATATCGATGCTTCAAAAGACCTTCAGAAGCAGGTGATGATCCGTATGCAGCAATTAGGTATGGATCCTGTTGTACCTGCATTCTCAGGATTTGTTCCTGCAGCTTATAAAAGAATTTATCCCGACAGTAAACTATTGGATGTGAAGGGATGGTGCAATTTCCCGGATTCGAACCAGGCCTATATCCTTCCTCCGGGATCATCCGATTTCATCAATATCGGGAAACGGTTTATTGAAGAGTATAACCGCACTTATGGTAAAGTACATTACTACCTTGCTGACCTTTTCAATGAGAATGAAGTACCGGTTACTGCTGCCAATAAATCAGAAGAACTTGCTGACTTTGGCAAATCGGTTTATGATGCAATTAATGCCGGCGACCCGGAAGGAACCTGGGTGATGCAGGGATGGCTTTTCTATAATAACCGGACATTCTGGAACAATGAAAATGTAAAATCCTTCCTGAGTAAAATACCTAATGATCGAATGATTATTATTGACCTGGCAAATGAATCCTTTCATGGTTGGGAACAGATTGACTCCTTTTATGGAAAACCCTGGATTTATAGCATAATCCATAATTATGGCGGAAGTTCACAATGGGTTGGTAACTTACCCCTTTATGCTACCGATGCAGCCAAAATGCTTAATAGTCCTGCAAAAGGAAATATTTCCGGATTCGGTATTTCACCTGAAGGCGTGTTGAATAATGAAGTAGTTTATGAGTTGCTTACCGATGTTTCATGGACTTCAAAACCTGTTGATATCAAAGCATGGCTTAAAGCTTACACAGAACAGAGGTACGGAGTCTATAACGAAAATCTTCTTAATGCCTGGATGGGCTTACTTGAGTCAGTTTACAGCATCCCGACTGCACATCCTTTGAACAAGTATCAGAACAGGCCAAGCATGAGTCCAGGCTCTAATCTGGATCAATCCAGGGCCTTCGACCAGGCTGTTGCAATTTTCCTCCAGGAAGCGGAAGCTTTCAAGAATAATCCGGGATTTAAGAATGACCTTATCCAATTGGTTGTTCAGTTTGCCGGAATGAAGACCGACCTCCTCATTGACCAGGCATTACTATTGCATAAACAGGGAAATACCACACAAAGCCAGCTGCTTTTCGGGAAAGTCCAGGAGTTAATGCTGATGATGGATGGTTTGATGCATAACCTGCCTCAGCAAAGACTGGAAAACTGGATTGAAGATGCCAGGAAGTGGGGCACTACACCTGCTGAGCGCGATTTTTACGAAGCCAATGCCAAACGTCAGTTAACGATGTGGGGGAATAAGTCAACACCTGTGCTCTATGAATATGCATCAAAAGTATGGAGCGGCCTTATCAGGGAATACTATATGAATCGCTGGATGAATTATGCAGATGCACTGAAAAACGGGAAACAACCTGCTTTTGATAACTGGGAGGAAGACTGGATCAATACACCCGGCCTGAAGTCAAAAGCTCCTGTTACTGGTGATGTACTCACTTATGCAAGGCTTCTTTATAACACTGCCGGTGAATTTACAGTAAAATACCTCAACCAGGTAAGTATTAAAACGCGGTACAAAGGCAATAACCAGGCTGAAATTACCCTGGCGCCTAACCATTTAAGCCCTGATCAGGCATTTACTGCAGTTGTGGCAGCAGCTGAAAAAACAAAGAAACCGGTTGTAGCCCCAAAGGGAAAAACAAAGGTTGTTCAGGAGACTAAACCTCAGCCTGTTGTGGAGATTTTCTATACAACGAATGGTTCAAAACCGGGACCCACTTCCTTATCTACCCAAAAACCATTTACTGTTGAACTTCCTGCTGTTATCAAGGCACAGGCATATTATAACGATCAACCATTCGGTGAAGTCAACTATTTAAGTCTTCCTCTTTCATTTGGAAAAACGGCTGTGTTGAATTCCGCTCCATCAACGAAGTATCCAGGAAATGGCGGTAGCAGTATTACCGATGGCATTTTTGGAACCACTGAATTCAATACTGGCAATTGGCTCGGTTTCGAAGGGATCAATCTGCATGCGACTATAAACCTTGAAAAGACCACAAAAATCAAGAGTGTAACCATCAGTTACCTTGAAAACGGAAATTCATGGATATTTGGTCCTTCTGCACTGGTAGTGCATGTTTCCAATGATGGGATAACCTATACACCTGTTTATACCAAGGATTTTGATACCCATTACTGGAGTGCTTCTGCTGTTTTGAATACATTCACTGCCAATTTTACTGAAACAGAAGCAAAATTTGTAAAAGTGAATGTATATAACCAGGGCATTTGTCCTGACGGTTCACAATGCGCCGGTAAGAAGAGCTGGTTATTTGTCGATGAAATTAAGGTAGATTAATCCAATCGATATCATTCCAGGATTCCTGGAATTTGATAAAACAGGCTGTTTCAAAAACAGTGGTCAGACTTCGGCTCCGCTCAGTCTGACGACTTATTTTGAGACAGCCTGTTTCTTTTGCTACCTGTTATCCCTAACTACAAATAGAACCAACCATATTGCTGAATACGCGACAAATATTTAACAATCATTGTGAAGAATCCTGACGCCTTAAACAGGCTGATATCAAAGCAAAGCTAAGCTTATACATCTTCAGAAAAATGCATATGTCAACTATTTGGCAATTCATTACCAAAAAGCAGTTATCTTTGTGAAAGAATTACCGGAGTGGTATTCCAATGTTGCCCCTCAGAGTTGCTTCTTTTGCATCTGAAATATGACAGCAGTGTCCGGCATCCTGATACATCTCCCAACAATTTTATTAATTATAAAAACATGAATGCACATTCATTCCATATCCCGGTTATGGGAATTGGTTTCACAATTGATACCCCTGTCAGGGTAGCTCATTTAGGCATATCTTCAGTGATATCCCTGGTGGACGATATGTTGATGGAAAAGATGCGGGAATTTCATTGCAGGCAGATGAATGTTCCTTTCCAGGGTATTTCCAGCAAGATTGAAGATTTCAGGGCTAAGCGCATCACTGCTTTTCTTGATTTAATGGATAAATCAGTAAAGGAAAAAGTAGAAGCGTTGAAAGAGTCGGTTCACCGTAAAGGCGGCGAATTTGAAAAATATATGGAGATGTTGCCAGCCTCTTCCGAGATCAAATTAAAGTTTCAGCAATTTGTAAAAGATCATTCCCAGGGTAGTATCAGGGATTGGTTAAATGCACATTTGCCTGTTGGGGGGATTGACGTCAATATCATGACCAAACTCGACAGGGCAAACTATAAAAACAAGGAGAAACTTCCTGCAGAATTCAATGATGCCCATGCAGCCCTCAGGGGTTTTGCCAACAGTACCGTACAGGCATCCCTGGTACTTTCAGCCGGAATGAACCCTAAATTATATTCCTACCTGGAAGAGTTTGAAGGCTTTTTTCCTGTTAAGGGTGAGGATTTTACAAAGAAAATCATCCTTAAAGTCAGCGATTACCGTTCAGCATTGATCCAGGGTAAATTCCTTGCAAAAAAGGGATTATGGGTTTCTGAATACCGTATCGAAAGCGGTCTGAATTGCGGTGGTCACGCCTTCGCTACCCAAGGATTCCTTTTAGGTCCGATCCTGGAAGAATTCAAATTAAACAGGGCTCAACTGGTGAATGAAACTTTCTCCATTTTTGAACAGGCATTGGCCTCCAAATCAAGGTATTGCCCTGAAAATGCCCCCGGGATAAAAATTACGGCTCAAGGCGGTGTTGGAACTGCTGAAGAGCACCAATTCCTTATCGACCATTATGAATTGAATTCCATAGGATGGGGAACCCCATTCCTGCTGGTTCCTGAAGTTTCAAATATCGACAAGGAAACCCTGCAGCTTCTGCAGAATGCAAAAGCAGAAGACCTGTACCTGAGTAATATCTCTCCTCTGGGAGTTCCTTTTAATACTGTAAAGGGCAATAGCAAGGACGAGGAAAAGCTCAGACAAATCCATCATGGAAACCCTGGAAGTGCCTGTTCAAAGCAATATGCATCTCTGAATGATGAATTTACCGAGAAACCGATATGTACAGCTTCGAAACAATATCAAAAGCTCAAAATCGATGAACTTGGCCATAAGGAGCTCAGCTTCAAGGATTATATCAAAGAATATAAGACTATTACCGATAAATCCTGTATTTGCGTCGGATTGGGCACATCTGCCCTGCTCGCCAATGACCTGGATACCCATGTTGAAGGCATCGGTGTTTCTGTTTGTCCCGGCCCTAACCTGGCCTGGTTCAGTGAAGAAGCTACTTTAAAACAGATGACAGATCACATTTATGGACGGGATAACCTGATCAGCGATAAAGACCGCCCACATGTGTTTATCAATGAATTGAAATTATACATCGATTACCTTACCGGGCTTTTAAAAGAGTTGAAAGGAGATCCAGACAAGAAACAACTGGACTACTACAATGGGTTCAGGCATAATATACTTGCAGGAATCAGCTATTACCGGTCACTTCAGGGAATTAAAGGCCTGGTGGACAAGGATGATTTCAGCACTTTTATGAAACAGCTATCAGAACAGGAAACACGGCTATTGTCGGTTAAATCCCCTTATCTCACTGATCCTGTTCCCAATTAGTAAACAAAAGTCAATTCGTTATTACTACCGGCAGCATTTACCCTGGCCGGTTTTTTTTCTTAATTTCGTGGCTTAATATTTGTTGCTTCATCGGAATTTGAATTTTTATGCGACGAATCCTGGCATTGTTATTTATTTCTTTCTTCTTTCTTACAAAATCCTTCGCGCAGAATGTAGAAGCCCGATGGATACTCTCCGATTCTCTTACCGACTGCAGTGAACTTCAGTATGCCTGTATGCAGCTGATTCCTTTATATTACCAGGATGGGAGCATTGACACTGCCTATGCACTGTTGAATTATTGGGAGAAAAAATGCGGAACAGATGAAACCATCTATCGGACAAAAATCTTATGGGCTATCGATGCAGGTACTTTCAGTGATTCCCTGATCAGTGATCAAACCATCAGGCATCTTGACCATTACCTCTGGTTCTGTAATGATACCCTTGGAGAATCACTTGATGCCTACGATTATTATGTGCCGGAATTTGAATTGCTGAAGTGGTACAAATCATTTACTGATAGTATTGTCGGCAGAGCACAGTACTACCCGGATCTGTCAAAAGAAGAAGTCTTTTTTGTGAAATACTATCAGCACCCCAGTGACAGTCTGCTCAAATTGCTTGAGACCTCTGATTATAAGGAAACACAATTATTCAAGGTTTATGATCAGCCCGTTTATGGTTCACTTTCTGGTCCACTGATCCATTATGCGGCAAGTGGTGGTGCATGGATTCCCTATGATAAACTTTTAACCCTGGGGTCACATCCCAGTCTGGGAGGGTATATCGGAGCAAGCAACAAAAAAATGATCTATAACCTCGGACTCCATTTCCGGATAGGAAGTGCAGCTAATAAATATGACGTCCTTTACAATGATTCCTTATACAGTTCTGATAACTTCACCGGGATCAATATTTCACTGGAAGCAGGGCGGCAGCTGATAAACTGGAGACGCCATCAGTTTGAGATCCTGGGAGGTACTGACCTGGAGATTATCAACACTTTAACCCTGGAAAATGATCCGGATTCAGATGAAGATGATGAGAGTGAATACATTTATTCACCATCCATTCACCTGGGTGCCGGTTACAAGTACTACCTGAAAAACGACAGGTTTATTGGTTTGAGCAGCCGATATCATTTCATGAATTTCAAGAATAAGGGAGGTACCAATCTGAGGGGAAATGCCATTTCCATCACCCTGGAATATGGGATGGGAACTAATCCCTGGCTCTACAAACGAGAAACATACCTGAAACAAAGAATAAGTTCAAACTGATTGGTTGATTTCACTCATAATCTAATGTATCTGTATTGAACATAGCGCCATTTTTCAGGTTTCATCCTATTACATAATCACATACACCCTATGTTAATCATAAAACGACATCAGACTGATCCCTATTTTAACCTTGCTGCTGAAGAATATATCCTGAAGAATTATGGAGAAGACAGTTTTATGCTTTGGCGTAATGAACCCTCCATCATTGTGGGCAAGCACCAGAACACGCTGGCAGAAATCAATATTGAATATGTAAATGATAATAAGATTAAGGTTGTTCGAAGGCTCTCCGGTGGTGGTGCAGTATTCCATGACCTGGGAAATATTAATTTCACCTTTATCCGACATGGAGAACCCGGAACCCTGGTAGATTTCCGGAAGTTTACTCAACCCATCCTGGAAGTGATGCAGAAACTTGGAATCCAGGCCCGGTTTGAAGGCAGAAACGACCTGACAATTGATGGCCGTAAGTTTTCGGGGAATGCCGAGCATGTTTTCAAGGACAGGGTACTTCACCATGGCACCCTCCTATTCTCCTCGGTTATGGCTGATCTTACCGGGGCATTAAAGGTAGATCCTTCCAAATTCTCCGACAAGGCAGTAAAATCGGTGAGAAGCCGGGTAACCAATATTTCTGAACATCTAAAGGAACCAATGGAGATTGAAGCTTTCATGAAACTGGTCACAGATCATGTCCATGAGATGTATCCTGATGCAAGGGTCATGGAATTGAGTGAAGACGATCACATTAATATCAGGAAACTTGTGGATCAGAAATATTCAGGCTGGGATTGGAATTTTGGATATTCACCAGCTTATGATTTCCGAAAAAATATCAAAACTTCTAATGGCGGACATATTGAAATGAATCTTCAGGCTGAGAATGGGATGATAACCGCCGTAAGAATTTTCGGAGATTATTTCAGCCGTAAGGAAACTGCCGAACTGGAATCCGCCCTGGTGGGTCTCCCTCATACAATGGATGCCATCGAGCAGCTGGCAAACCAGATAGAAATCGATGAATATTTTGCCCATGTCACCCGTGATGAATTTATTACGCTCTTCTTCTGATCTGTTTTATATTCTCAATAACCCTCTTGTTAAACGCTCAGAAATCACCCTTAAATGAAGTTAAGGGTGAAAAATTCGCATATCCATCATCTATTAGTGTAAATTTGCAGTGATTAATACAGAAAAATGATGGCAGATAATTCAAAAGGGACTTATTTTTATGTTTTTCTGAATTCTACAATACTTTTCATCATAGCGAATATCCTTGAAACCCTACTGCACGAATTTGGGCACTATTTTACAGCTTTAGCTGTTGGTATTCCTAATGTGACGATTTACCATAACTATACCCTCTTTGATAATTCTGCGGTTTCGGAGCTTAACCGATTATTGGTTAGTTCAGCCGGGCCATTGGTTAGCTTGCTGATTGGTATTATTTTCCAATGGGCTTGTAAAGGCAGAACCAAAAAGGACCTGGTTTTCATGTTCCAGAACTATCTTTCCATTTTTGGATACATCAGCTTTTTCGGCTACCTGATGGTGGCACCTTTTATTTCTGAAGGAGATACAAGCCTAGCCTTCCAGATCCTGGATTTCCCGTTATGGCTGGTAATAAGCATATCGGTAATTTCCATGATGTTCCTCTATGTAATCATGTTCCGCCTTACCAGGAATTTCGTTCTGCTCAGCCCCTATGAAGCACTGGAGATAAATTATGCGAGAGGCAGGTTTATGGCTATCTTGATCTTGTATCCGCTTATTGTTGGTGTTGTGGCCACAACCATGCTGAATCTCCCTGTTGCTGCAGCCTTAATCCTGGTATCGCCAATTGTGAAACCTTTGGTCATTCTATTTACCTACCCGCAGGCATTGAAGAAAAACTACCGGGGAGTGATTTCAAACCGTGATTTTGATAGTATCAACCAGTTTAATTACTACCCTGTGATTGCATTGTTTGCAGTAGTTATTATCAACCGATTGTTAGTATTAGGGTTTTAAGAAAGATATTTAAGTTGACTTCAAAAAGCACCCTTAATCCGCACAAATCCATCTTCAGTTCCAACCTTTGTTATCCAGGAATATTAAGGCCTGGAAGTAAACCATATCCGTCCATCCTGCGTAATATGCCATAGCCTTTTCTGATCGTCTGATTGAAAAGTGGCTTCATACAATGTGGAAGTGAGTTGTATCGATGGGATAAATTTTCGGCCATCAATCATATAGTCATCAAGTCCAAGACTTTTTAATTCGGTAGTATAGGTACCATGTTTCGACTTCCACTCCTTTTCCCTGTAATAGAGTAGTCGAAGCGCCCATTTAACGGCATTGTCAGGATTTTCAACAAAAAGATCTGATCCAATACCCACAGCTTTTTCTGAAAACTGCAGGTAAGCCCATGTTTCAGGCTGATGCATTGCGATCACACCCTGTGGTGACCATACCCAGTTATCTTCCGGCAATGGTTTCTGAATACCATTTACCAGGTGAGTTTTCTTACTGTATTTCCCATTAATAATATCTATCGCCCACTCAACTCGTGAAAAACCTATACGGTATTGCTCACCCGTTACAGGCGCTTTTCCTGTTGCACTCAATTCCGCCAATGCATCCAGCGGGAAGGCTATCTCAAGGCTCCACCCCTTGTCGGTATCGGACGCATCATTAATGGTGCCATCCACATGCACAGCTGAGCGAACGCCATTGAAATTCCAATGATCGATCGCCACATTATTAATAATATCATCCCGGTAAGGTTTTAACAATAGCAGGTCCCACTGAGTGTTGAATGCATTCATTTCATATTCAATATAATGGTGTGTATCTCCATCAGGATCGATAAACACCTCGAAGTCAGGGTCATAGAAAATCACGGACTCCCTTTCTTTCAAGGTAGCCCACACATGTGGTTCTTCAAGGTAGGCAGCTATATACAGGTATTGATCATCCCACATCATTTTGGCCCGTGTTTTATAAGCAGGCTTTGGTTTCAGACTTCCTTCTATATCTTCAAACCACTCTGTCCATGCAGCCTTCTCCCATTCCGGTTCATTAATGAGACCATCAATTTTTACTGCAACCGGTGTTTGATAGCATATGTATTGTCGGGGTACAATGGGAATCGGAGGTTCCTGGGCGGAAAGGATTCCACCAGATAAAAGGACAGCTAAAAGAATCAACCGGAATTTCATGATCAAGGGGTTTTATGAAGTAATTTTAAGGTCAGCAGGATGAACATTTGAATTTGCCAGGCTATCGGAAAACAAAGTAACTAAATTCCATCTTTACTTGAATGACTTTATAAAGAAATTTAAAAAGTTGTATCTTTACCCTATTACAAAACAGGCGCAATTGTTGACAAGAATACAAATTAACTCATTAATAATCATGAAAATAATCTCAGTAAACCACCTCATTACCTTAATCTTATTTTGTGTAACGTTAACCCTCTCTGCACAAAAATCACCTGCCGATTATGTAAACACCTTTATTGGCACAGGCGGGCATGGTCATACCTACCCCGGGGCTACCCTGCCTTTCGGGATGGTGCAACTGAGTCCTGATACACGACTCGAAGGCTGGGACGGATGCGGCGGATACCATTATGATGATGAATACATTTATGGGTTCAGTCATACGCATCTCAATGGAACCGGAGTCCCTGATCTGTGTGACATTCTTTTCATGCCAACAACAGGTGAAAGCAGGTGGAATAACGGATCCGACGGACAAGCAGGATATCGTTCCCATTTTTCACACCAGACAGAAAGTTCAGAGCCCGGATATTATAAGGTTTTGCTCGAAGATTATAAAATTACTGCAGAGTTAAGTGCTACAACCCGTGCAGGGTTTCATCAGTACACTTTTCCGGCAAGTGAACAATCCAACATCATCCTGGACCTATTCCACAGGGATGAAGTCCTTGAATCATCCCTGAAAGTGATCAGTGATACCGAAATTGAGGGATTGCGCCGCTCACGTTCATGGGCTGAAGACCAGTATGTATATTTTGTTGCGAAATTTTCCAAACCTTTCGAATCTTATGAAATTGCGGTAGATAATACCCCCAGGTTGAAGATCAAAGCTATCGACAAGAAAAAGAATATTAAAGCCTGCTTCAGGTTCATTACGGTTGCGGATGAAAAAATCCTGGTGAAAGTCGGTATCTCTGCGGTAAGTGCTGAAGGGGCGCGTAAAAATCTGAACCAGGAGATTCCTGCATGGGACTTCCAGGCTGTAAAACAAAATGCTAAAGCTATCTGGAATAAGGAGTTAAATAAAATAGAAGTGGAAGGTGGCACAGATGTGCAGAAAACTGTTTTCTATACGGCTCTTTATCATACAATGGTGCAGCCCAATACTTTTACAGATGTTGACGGCAATTACCGGGGACTGGATAAGAAGATCCATAAAGCGGATGGTTTCACCATGTACACCACTTTCTCTTTATGGGATACTTACCGTGCTTATCATCCCCTGATGACACTCATCGACCGTACAAGAACACTTGATTATATTAAGACCTTCCTGGCCCAGTATGAACAGGGAGGATTGCTGCCTGTATGGGAACTGCATGGGAATGAAACCAATTGTATGATTGGATACCACAGCATCCCGGTAATCACTGATGCCTATATGAAAGGAATCAAAGGATTTAACACAGAGCTGGCATTAACAGCCATGAAAACGAGTGCCACACGCGATAATGCAGGATTAAGAGCCGTTGCCCAGATCGGTTTCATCCCTTCCGACAGGGAAGCGGAATCTGCCTCAAAGACCCTGGAATATGCTTATGATGACTGGTGTATCTCCCAATTCGCCAAAGCCACCGGAAATAATGAAGACTATAAAACCTTTGTAAAGCGGGGACAGAACTATAAAAACCTCTTTGATCCTTCAACAGGAAATATGAGAGCAAGAATTAACGGTGGCTGGTTTTCACCTTTCGACCCAACAGAGGTGAACTATAATTATACTGAAGCCAATTCATGGCAATACAGCTTCTCCGCTACACAAGATATCTCCGGTCTCATTGCATTACATGGTGGCAAGGACAAATTTGCTGCTAAGCTCGACGAATTGTTCAGTGCATCTTCAAAAACTACAGGCCGTGAACAAAGTGATATTACTGGTCTGATTGGTCAGTATGCCCATGGAAATGAGCCCAGTCATCATATTGCCTACCTCTATCCTTTTGCTGGACAGGCATGGAAAACCCAGGAACTGGTTCGCAGGATTTTGACCGATTTCTACCATGATAAACCGGATGGATTAATCGGAAACGAAGATTGCGGACAAATGTCGGCATGGGCTGTTATGAGTGCAATGGGAATATATTCCGTTAATCCGGGAAGTGTCTTCTATGTTTTAGGTTCACCCTGGTTTGATAAAGTTACAGTACATCTTGAAAATGGAAAAAGCTTCATTATTCAGGCTAAAAACCAATCTCCTGAAAATAAGTACATCCAGTCTGCAACGCTGAACGGCAAGAAATATGCTGCATCCTTCCTGAATCACGATGTCCTGTCAAAAGGGGGAAACCTGGTGTTTGATATGGGCGGACAACCTAATAAGAGCTGGGGTACAGGGAAAAAGAAGGAACCCGTGACAGCTATTACTGATCAGCTTATTGTTCCTGCACCTTATCTGACAGATGCGGTCAAGACTTTTACAGATACCAAACAAATTGAAATCAAAGGTCCTGCAGGCACAGACATCAAAGTAATGGCCGGACAGGGAGTGAATAGTTACAATGGTCCTTTCACAGTATCAGAATCCGGTAAAATCCGCTTCTATGCTGAATCAAAGGGCGTTGCAAGTCAATGGATATCAGCGGAATTCCTGAAAATCAAGAACGACAAGGATATCTCCCTCAGCACCCAACCCGCCAGTCAATACTCAGGCAATGGTGCAGGGACGCTTGTGGATGGACTCTCCGGGAGTCTTGATTACCGGGTAGGCGGATGGTTAGGTTTCGAAAAAGTGAACCTAGAAGCAGTCATTGACCTCAGGGAGAAAAAAAGTCTTACCCGGTTTAGTGCAGGATTCCTTCAGGATGAGAATTCCTGGATCTTTATGCCAAGCCAGGTAGAATTTCTCATTTCAGACGATGGTATCAACTATACTTCCGCAGGGATTGCCAAAAACAATACCCCTACCGATAAAAAAGGTACTTTATTGAGCAGTTTGTCATTACCGGCATTAACTGTTCAAGCGCGGTATGTAAAAGTTATTGCTTCCAGTTTGGGCACCTGTCCGGAAGGTCATAAAGGGTATCCTAATGCCTGCTGGATTTTCTGCGATGAGATCACCATCGAATAAAGAGAATGCAGCAGTGCCAGGTTATTCAGAAATTTGAAACCATTCTGTAAGATTAAAATAAAACAAATGAGGACTCTATTTTCGGCCATACTCTTTCTTTTCATTGCAGCTTCATTGAAAGCCCAGTTGATAAGCAATCCACAGACCCTTGCCAATATGTCGCAGGCGCTGAAACAAAAGAGATCGGCAGCTGAACTCCGGGCAACTCAACTTTTTACAGTATTGGAAAGAACAGTAAGGCCTGAAGAACGTCAAGCCTTAGAATACCTATTTGCATATATGCCTTTAAGTGACCTGGCTGATTACCAGGGGGATTATTTCCTTGAACAGGTAAAGAAAACGATACAAGCCAGGAATGAAATGCCCTGGGGACAAAAAATCCCGGAAGAAGAATTCCTGCATTTCGTTTTACCCATCAGGGTTAATAATGAAAACCTGGATGAGTTCCGAACAACTGTCTATGATGAACTGAAAGGCAGGATTCGCGGGATGGATATGCGTTCTGCCGCTCTTGAGATCAACCATTGGTGCCATGAAAAGGTGACCTACCGTGGCAGCGATGAGCGTACCAGTTCCCCATTGGCCTCACTTAAAACATCCTTTGGCCGTTGCGGGGAAGAGTCCACATTTACCGTATCAGCCATGAGGGCAATGGGGATCCCTGCCCGCCAGGTCTACACCCCCCGTTGGGCACATAGTGATGATAATCATGCATGGGTAGAAGTATGGATTGATGGGAAATGGTATTTCCTGGGAGCCTGTGAACCGGATGCTGATCTGAATATGGGCTGGTTTGCAGCACCTGCCATGCGCGCAATGTTAGTGCATACCCGGGCCTATGGATGGTATAATGGCGATGAAAATGTGATCGACCGCCAGGATAATTTCTCTGAACTTAATCTCATTAAGAATTATGCGGAAACAAAACCCATCGTTATCAAAGTCATCAATACCGATGGGAAACCGGCTGTGAAAGCCAGTGTTGAATATCAACTATATAATTATGCTGAATTCTATCCAATTGCCAAAGGAAAAACCGATGCAAACGGATTCCATTCCATTACAACCGGGTTGGGAGACCTGCTGATCTGGGCTACCCTGGATGGTGCCTGGAATTATAAAAAAATCACAATTGAAAAGACCGATACCCTCACTCTTCAGCTTCTGAGTGACCATCCTTCCAGTTTTTCGGAGAACTTCGACCTGATCCCTCCTGTAGAAAAAGCACCCCCTGAAACATCAGCTTCTCCAGCCTCCAGGGCCGAGAATGCCCGTCGTTTATTGGTAGAAGACTCCATTCGTATGACTTATATGCAGACTTTCAAAGACTCTGCATGGTCAGTGAACTTTGCCAGGAAGATGAATCTGGATGAGAAAGAAACGATTTCCATTTTCCAGAAAAGCTATGGAAACTGGCAAGAGATTGTTGACTTTCTGAGTTTATGCAAACCCGAACTCCATGTTTGGGCTTTAAGCCTGCTGGAATCTATAAGCGAGAAAGACCTGAGGGATACGCGTTCTGAAATCCTTACTGACCATCTTCTGAACGCAGCCCCCTACCCTGCTGCTATTGAAGGAGAAGAAGCTGAATTCTATTCCGCCTATATACTTTCAGGCCGTATCTCCAATGAGATGATGCGCCCATGGAGAGGCTATCTGCAACAGCAGTTTACGATGGAGTTCAAGCAAAGTATTAAAAGTGATATCCAGGTTTTGATTCAATGGATCAGGGAGAATATTCGTGTTGATGATATTGCCAACCTGCATTCCCGCTCTCCGCTTTCTCCCAGGGGGGTATTTGAACTGAAAGTAGCTGACACACGCTCCAGGGACATTTTCTTTGTAGCTGTCTGCAGGAGCCTTCATATTGCATCCCGCATCAATCCTGCCACCTATCTGCCCCAGTACTGGAATGGCCAATCCTGGATCAATGTTGCTTTTGAGCCCGTAAAAGAGAACATCTCTGCCATGGGAAGCATCCGGTTCACGAACGCAAATCAAAGCATCGACCCTAAGTATGCCATCCATTTCACCATTGCCAGGTTTAAGGAAGGGGTCTATCGGTCGGTAGATTTTGAATATGGACAGGAATTATCAAAATTCAAGGAATCAATCGATATTGAAGCCGGGAAATATTACCTGGTTACCGGGAACAGGCAATCAGACGGATCAGTGTTATCTTCACTGACTTTCTTTGAAGTCCCTGAAGGAAAACTTACAGTAATCCCTGTATTGGTAAGGGAATCCTTTGAAAGGGCAAAACCCTGGGCCCATGTTGATCTTAGTTCCTATTCTATCAAAGAATACCCCAATAAACCTGCTACCAGGGCGTCGAAAGCTGCAGAATCCAAAGGAGCCATTTACATCTGGATTGACCCGGATAAAGAGCCTTCAAAACATGTAATGGCGGATATCCCTGCCGTGAAAACGTTGCTTGAGAAATGGAATGGCGGACTCGTGTTCCTTCTTCAAAAGGAGAGGATCAGTCAATCCTTCAATCCGGGACTTTTTCCAAACTTACCCGCTCAAAGCCAGTTTGCTTTCGATGAGCAATCAAAGCTGCTCAATGAATTAAGCAGGTTGAAAAAACATAAACTGGAAAACAATTTCCCGGTGATTATCATTAGTGATGCCAAGGGCAATCTCGTGTACTTTTCCGAAGGATACAAAATCGGCATCGGTGAACAGTTGGCCAAAGAGGTTTCACACCTTCAAAAATGATCAACGTTATAAAGAATAATTGTCCAGGCATTTAACTTGCCTGAAAAACCCTTTATTTATTATTGACCTGATAATTAATCCAAGAAAAAATGACCCAATTTTCCCGGTTCCTGCTAACAGTATTGATTTCAATGCTGATGTGTTCTGTCATGGCACAAAAAAAAGTCATGCCCATAACTGCTGTTTCTCCGGATGGGAAAACAGTGATAACGATGAATCTCGCTGAAACAGCAGAGATCATTGTCAGGTATAATAATAAGGAAGTAGCGACTGTTAAGGACCTGGGATTGAACATCCTGGAATATCCGCTTGCTTACGTGAACCCTGTAAGGCGAGTGGTTACCACAACACCTTATAAGAATACAATTATACCCGTAATTCCTGAAAAGAGGAGCCGGATCAATGATTTTTACACCGAGACAGAAGTTTGGTTCAAAGGTGGCTCCGGCATAAAAATGAGAGCCTATGATGATGGGGTAGCCTGGAGAATGCTTACCCGGTTACCAGACAGTATCACCATTCTGAATGAACCATTCAGGTTACTCGTGAACCCTGCCGATTCCATCTATTTCGGGGAAGAAAACAACTTTATTTCCCACAGTGAGCGTCTATATCCGTGTAAAGCAGTGAGTGCCATTTCAAATGGAAAAATGTGTGTGCTCCCTGCTGTTTTCAGGACACCTCAAAACGTAATTCTTGCTTTCAGCGAAGCAGATCTTCTCGATTATCCCGGACTCTACCTGGTCAGGGATAGCCTTCAGGCAGGAGGTTTCAGGAGTATTCTTCCCAAAGCATCTGGCAGGGAAACGATCAGTACCGACCGCAGGAGCTACCTCGTAGCAGACAGAAAGGATTATATTGCCCGGACTGCCGGTACCAGGGAGTATCCATGGAGGGTAATAGGAATAGCAGGAAAGGATGCAGACCTCCTCTCGAATGACATCATCTACCGGCTTGGGAGTCCCTGCAAACTAAAGGATACCGACTGGATCAAACCAGGCAAGGTAGCCTGGGATTGGTGGAATAACTGGAATATCTGGGATGTACCTTTCAAAGCCGGCATCAATACTGAAACCTACAAATATTATATCGATTTTGCTTCAGCTCATGGTTTGGAGTATGTGATCATGGATGAAGGCTGGTCAGATAATGATGACCTGGATAAGATCAACCCCGACCTTGATATGGAAGCACTGTTCAGCTATGCAAGTCAGAAAAAGGTAAGACTGATCCTTTGGGTTACCGGAAGGGCCCTGGAAGAGAAATTCGAGGCTTCCCTTGCGAAATTTGAAAAATGGGGTGCTGCCGGAATTAAGGTCGACTTCCTTATACGGGACGATCAACGTATGGTGAATTATTACGAAAAAGTGGCTGAAGCTGCTGCCAGGCATCACCTGCTTGTAGACTACCATGGTTCCTACAAACCAACAGGCTTTAGCCGCACCTATCCCAATGCCCTTACCAGGGAAGGTGTGCAGGGATCGGAAAACAATAAGTGGTCGAAAAACATCACCCCTGAACACGACTGCACCATTCCTTTTACGAGGATGTTTGCCGGCCCCATGGATTATACACCCGGTGCCATGATAAATTCTAACAGCAAAACCTTTAGTATCAGCTGGACAGAACCTATGAGTATGGGAACCCGCTGCCACGAGCTGGCCAAATATGTGATCTTCGAGAGCCCTCTGCAGATGCTATGTGATGCTCCCGGAAATTACATAAAGGAAAAGGAATGCATGGACTTTCTATCTGCCGTCCCTACCAGCTGGGATGAAACCTTCCCAATAGATGCAAGGATTGGAGAATACCTGGTTGTGGCACGCCAGCATGGAAATGAATACTATATCGGAGCTATGACCAACAGCAATGCCAGGGATATAAAAATTCCCCTCAGCTTTTTACCCGATGGAAACTACATACTCATGGGATGGGAAGATGGTATCAATGCCGACCGAAAAGCCAGGGACTTCAAGGTAAACTCCGCTGATGTTTCAAAATCAGCCGTCATCAGCATTCACCTGGCTCCTGGAGGAGGGTATGCTGCCAGGCTGGTTAAAAAATAAAATTGGCACATTCCGGATGCATTAAATAAGAGCCTACTTTAACTTTAATAAGCCAGAAATGAAAATCCTTCTAACCCTGTTTGTATTAGTAACATTGCTCACGGAAACAGAAGCACAGGGGCTCTTGAAATCAGCCTCTTCCCTGCCTCCCCTTCCAGCAACTCTGAGCGGTAAAACACCCGATTGGCTGCTGAAACCGGGCGTATTCAAAGCCGGGGTCTTTAAAGGAAAAACCAATAACGACCTGGTCATTAGCAATGGCCTGGTTGAAAGACATTTCAGACTGAGTCCGAATGTTGCCTGTTACAGCTTTAAAAACCTGGTGAATGGTGAAGAGATGCTCAGGGCATTGAAACCGGAGGCCAGCCTGGTGATTGATGGAAAGGACTTCAATATTGGCGGACTTCAAGGCCAATTTGAATATGGCTACATCGAAACTGAATGGCTGGATCTGTTTAAAGTTGGAGCTTCCGATTTTACATTTGATGGATTTCTCATCAAACCCATCAGTGCCCGGTTTGAGTGGGCTCCAAAACGATGGATTGCTGCCCATAACTGGCCACCCAAAGGAATTGAAATCATCTTCCAGTACTCTTCTTCACTTTACCCGGGGATCAAGCCCGAAGTGCATTATGAAATTTATGAAGGGCTTCCGTTGATCAGTAAATGGTTGGAAGTTAAAAACGAATCTTCTTCATCCATAACCATTCAATCGTTTCATAACGAGAATCTTGCTGTTGTGGAACCGGTTGCCCATACAGAAACCATTGGATACTGGGATAAGCCCAATATGCTGGTATTGTCGGATTATGCTTTTGGCGGGATGAATTCAAAAACATCTAACCAAACTACCTTTTGGGTAAGGGACAGCATTTATACCTCACAGGTTGACTATGGTCTGAATACTCCATGCCAGCTGATCTGTAAACCACCCATTGGGCCGGATCAAACTCTTAAACCCGGTGAACGCCTGGAAAGTTTCAGGGTTTTTGAGCTGCTTTACGACAGCGATGATTTGGAGAGGAAAGGACTGGCAACACGTAAAATGTACAGGACCCTTGCTCCATGGGCCCTTGAAAATCCCATTTTCCTGCACCTCACCTCTACCGACCCATCTGTGATCCATGAAGCGATCCAGCAATGTGCTGAAACAGGTTTCGAAATGATCATCCTGAGCTTTGGAAGTGGATTGAATATGGAAAGTACTGATCCTGAATATATTAATAAAATGAAAGGGCTGGTTGCCGAAGCAAATCAAAAAGGCATTGAACTGGGAGGATACTCACTGTTAGCCAGCAGGAGGATTAATGATGAGGAAGATGTGATTAACCCTGCCACAGGAAAAACAGGCGGTGCGATCTTTGGCAATTCTCCCTGCCTTGGCAGTGAATGGGGCATTGATTATTTTAAAAATCTGAAGAATTTCATCGACCAGACCGGTTTCGCCCTTCTGGAACATGACGGATCATATCCCGGTGATAAATGTGCCTCTGTGACACATCCGGGGCATAAGGGACTGGCAGATTCACAATGGAATCAATGGAAATCAATCACTGAATTTTACAACTACTGCCGTTCAAAAGATATTTACCTGAATGTTCCCGACTGGTATTTCCTTTCCGGCTCCAATAAATCGGCCATCGGCTACAGGGAAACCAACTGGTCATTGCCTCGTGACCGGCAGATTATGCTGGGCAGGCAAAACCTCTATGACGGCACCTGGGAAAAAACTCCCTCAATGGGTTGGACCTTTGTACCTCTCGTTGAATACCAGGGAGGAGGCGCAGAGGCTACCCTGGAGCCACTTTCAGAACATCTTAAGGAATACGAGGCTCACCTGGCGCAAAACTTCGGCGCAGGTGTTCAGGCTTGCTACCGTGGATTCAGGCTCTATGACAAAGAAGCAACGAAAACACTGGTGACAGAATGGGTAACATGGTACAAAAAATACAGGCTGATCCTGAATTCCGACATCATACACCTGCGAAGAGCTGATGGCAGGGATTGGGATGGATTTATGCATGTTGATCCTTCCCTGGAAGAAAAAGGACTCCTGATGGTTTTCAATCCATTGGATGAGCCTATCCAACGTACAATCAAAGTGCCGTTATATTATACAGGAATTAAAGAAATTGCCCGGGTACGTGAAAAAGAAGGACTCCAAAACACTTATAAAACAGATAATAATGGAGACATCTGGCTGGAAATCAATATTCCTGCTCACGGATTCAGTTGGTTTGTAATAGAATGAAAGCTGTAGTACCTTTGTAGCGACTTTGTTTTACTACTCATGAAAACCCGGCTTCTCTGCCAGATTAATTTTTCCCGCCTGCCTGATCGAAAGTTTCCCTTTCTATTCCAGGTATTAAAACAGCATTCCATGATAGGTCAGGTTCATGGTTCTGCAATTGGAATCTATTCTCAACAGGATGAGGGTAAATGAAAGCTTATCAAAGAATAACCACAAAATAAAATATTTCTTAAACTTGTAACCTAATTATCCGCTCATCATGCCAATTGTAACCGATAGTCAGCTCAGGGCATTCACGGAAGCCGCCCATAAACTGGGAACGCATCAATTGCTGCTGTGCAGCAGTGGTAATATGTCATGGCGCATCGACAATGATATTATGCTTATTTCTCAAACAGGCTCATGGCTTCCAACCTTAACAAAGGATCAAATCTGTATCAGCCGGTTGACGGATGGGATGATCCTGAATTCAGTGCGGCCTTCTATGGACAGTGGTTTCCATTTTGGCATCATGAGAGAGCGAAAAGATGTGAAAGTGATCCTGCATTTCCAGTCACTTTATGCTACGACACTGGCATGCCTGCCGGAGCCCCCACAGGATTTTAATGTGGTGAATGAAATCCCTATGTATGTCGGACCGGTTGCCATGCTCCCCTATATTTGTCCGGGTTCCCCTGAAATTGGGAAAAAGGTGACAGAATCCATGAAGCATCATGATCTTGTTGTCCTTCAGAATCATGGGCAGGTAGTAGTAGGCAAGTCCTTTGAGGATGTTATCCAGAAGGCATTGTTCTTTGAACTGGCTTGCGGTATTATAATGAGAAGCAATAATATGGCAATCAGGTTAACAGCAGAGCAGATTGCTGAAATGAAAAGATATCACAGGGAATAGAATGCTGAATCAGGGAGGCCCTTGCTGATAATGGTCCTTTAATTTATTCCTTTAATTGCATGATGATCAGATTTTAATATGAACAGACCCCTGTTTCACCTATGGAAGATTTATCCAGTTGTTTTGGAAGCATTATTGGCCTGAAGAAAGAATTTGAAGAGCGTTACATAGTTCTTCACCGCCATACCTTTCCCAGGGTGCTGGAGCAGATCAGGCGTTCGAATATCACTGATTACACTATCTTTCTCCATAATAGCCTGCTTTTTAGCCATATGGTTTACTCCGGCGAGGATTTCAAGAAAGATATGAATGCTATCGGTCAGGATTCAACTACCCGTGAATGGTGGAAACTCACTGATTCGATGCAGGAACCGCTGGAAAACCGAAACGAAGGAGAATGGTGGACCGGGCTGGAATTATGGTTTGAATGGGAACCCAACATCCCTCCTATTGACAATCCTGTAAGATTGGCCTATACTTTTTCAGCTCCATTCCCACTAGGCAGTTTTCCTGCTGATTTTATTAATGAACAGGAATCTGGTTCCATCTTCAAAGGGATCTACCGTATCCGCATATTTAAAAAAGCCCAGCAACTCTTCCTGTATATTGAAACATCACTCATCAGCGGACTTTTCCCGATGCTTTCCAGCCTGCGTTCAGCCTTAAACCTCAATGAATGGCCTGAACCTATGACAGAAGTGTTCCATACAGATCATCGCCAACCCCTGCCCGAAATGATTCAAAAGAAAGTATTTGTTACCGGTTGCTTCGATTTACTCCATAGCGGCCATATTGCATTTCTCCAGGAGGCTGCCTCCTATGGTGATCTCTATGTAAGCATAGGCTCCGATGCCAATGTTGAGCACCTCAAAGGCAGGTATCCTGTCAATTCCCAGGCTGAACGGAAGTATATGATTGATGCACTTGCATGCGTAAAGGAATGCCGTATTAACTCCGGCTGGGGTATCATCGACTTTGAAAAGGAGTTGCGTGATATTATGCCCGATTTTTTCATCGTTAATGAAGATGGGCATACACCTACCAAGCAAGCCCTTTGCAAGGATATGGGCATTGAGTATAAGGTCCTGAAAAGGATCCCTCATGCCGATTTGCCGGTACGTTCCACCACTTCCCTCCGCACCGAATGTACGATCCCTTTCCGCATCGACCTGGCAGGTGGATGGCTGGATCAACCTTTTGTTTCAAGGTATCATCCCGGTCCGGTAATCACTGTCAGCATTGAACCTACCGTGGCTTTCAACGAACGAAGCGGTATGTCGTCAAGTACCCGCAGGAAAGCCATTGAATTATGGAAAAATGAAATCCCGCTCGGGGATGCGGAACAACTGGCACGACTGCTGTTTAGTTTCGAGAACCCACCCGGCACCAAGGAAGTGGCAGGTTCACAGGATTCATTAGGGATAGTGCTTCCCGGGCTTAACAGGCTTGATTATAACGGGAATTACTGGCCTGAAAAGATCACTTCTGTGCATGAAGAAGGAATCCTCACCTGGATTGAAAAGAACTTGTACCTGGTAACACTGGGACCCAGGGTGAATACCTACAGCGTCCTGGACAACACAAAAATAACCCCCGATGCAGCCGGATTACTATCCAAAGCAACCGTGGATTGCTGGAATGCAATTTTGAAAAGAGATATCAAGGCCTTCGGGGATGCTTTCAGACGATCTTTCGAAGCCCAGGTAGCGATGTTCCCCAACATGGTGGATGAGGATATCAACAATACAATCAATATGTATAAAGATAAAGCATGGGGATGGAAATTATCCGGTGCCGGGGGCGGTGGATACCTTATCCTCGTTTCCAGTGAACCCATTGACGGAGCCATGCAAATCAAAATCAGAAGGAAAAACAGCCTATAATCCAATAATATGAAAACTCAACTCCTCATTCTGCTTATGTTCATTGGCATCAGCTCATTCTGCCAGGAACATGAATCCCCTTATATCAAACCTGTTGATCCTAAAGTATTGCAAAATCTCGAAGAATGGCAGGACCTTAAATTCGGAATTTTTATGCATTGGGGAACATACAGTCAATGGGGGATTGTGGAATCCTGGAGCCTTTGCCCCGAAGATGAAGGATGGACGCAAAGAAGCGGTGAATTCTCGAAAGATTACTTTACTTACAAGAAAGCCTACGAAGGCCTTCAGACAACTTTCAATCCTACGCAGTTCAACCCTGAGAAATGGGCCACTGCTGCTAAAGATGCAGGCTTCAAATATGTAGTATTTACTTTTAAACACCATGACGGCTTCTGTATGTTCGACTCTAAGCAGACAGACTATAAGATCACTTCAGGAAAGACCCCTTTTCATACCAATCCCAAAGCAGATATTGCCAAAGGAGTTACGGATGCATTTCGTTCCAACGGGTTTAAAGTGGGAGCCTATTTCAGCAAGCCCGACTGGAATTGTCCTGATTACTGGTGGTCCTATTTCCCGCCAAAAGACAGGAACGTAAACTATGATCCTGCCAAATATCCGGAAAGATGGAACTCATTCAAGAAATTCACTTTCAACCAGATTGAGGAAATAATGACCGGTTATGGTAAAATTGATATCCTGTGGCTCGATGGTGGCTGGGTTTGTCCTAAAAGCACCGTCAACCCTAACGTAGACTACTATCATAAGGTGATCGACCAGGATATTGATATGGCTGGAATTGCTGCAATGGGCCGAAGTCATCAGCCCGGGCTTATTGTTGTGGACAGGGCGGTAGGAACTGAATTTGAGAATTACCGCACTCCTGAACAACAGATCCCTGCAAAGCCATTGGATTACCCATGGGAAACCTGTATGACCATGGCCGGCTCATGGAGCTATGTTCCAAATGATGTTTATAAACCTGCCTGGAAGATCATTCATAACCTCGTGGATATTGTCGCAAAAGGCGGTAACTACCTGCTGAATGTTGGCCCAAGCCCTGAAGGCGATTATCATGATGCAGCCTACGACCGG
The DNA here is from genome assembly GCA_016707785.1 of Bacteroidales bacterium. NCBI lineage: Bacteria > Pseudomonadati > Bacteroidota > Bacteroidia > Bacteroidales > Bacteroidales bacterium. Next base: position 43,207 of record JADJGZ010000026.1, read on the forward strand.
ATGAAAGAAATTGGTGCCTGGATGAAAATCAATGGCGAGGCAATTTATGCCACCCGTCCCGTTGCCCCTTATAAGGAAAACAATATTTGTTTTACCAGGAACAAAAATGGACAGGTGAATGCCATTTACCTCCTGGATGAAAATGTAAGCAGTTTACCGGCTGAAATCAGGATCAAAGGCATTAAACCTGCATCCAAAGCAGTGATTCAGCTCAAAGGTTTCGAAGGAAAACTGAAGTGGAAGACTGTAGATGGGGAAACCATTATCCTGGTTCCGGCCAAAGCTCAGAAAACTCCTCCTTCAAAATATGCCTGCACTTTCAGCATCAGCCGGGCAGAATAGTCTGATTATCCTATTTACGCTTTGCATTCATATCCCGCAGCATCCTTTAAGGAATGATCATGAATTTTGTACTGTAAACTTTACCCTCCCGCTCAGCAATAATGCAATGCATCCCTCTATAATAGCGGGAGATATCAATCTCTGTTACCGCCTTATCACTGACCAGTTCAAGTAACTGTACTCCCAGGGCATTCAACAGACGGATCCTGGTGGATACTGCCGGGCCCTCAAACTTAATCCGAACCATATCTTTAGCAGGATTTGGGAATACCTGGATTTTTGATTCTTTTTCCGATTCTTGTTCCGAAGCAATGGAATGTACTTTTACTGACTTTATAATAAGTTCGGCTTCATTTCCATCCAGGGGAGGCTGTCCCTGGAAAAGCCAGAAGTTCAGGTGCAGTCGTTCATTTCCGACCGGTGGAATATGAGGCCCGTCATAAGTCCATTCGGCAATGGTTGAATCCAGAGGCGGAAGAGTAAAAGTAAAAGGCTTAGCGCTTCTGAAAAAGATGCTGTCAGCGGTCCAGCGGAAACTATGGCTCGATGGACTTCCCTGTAAGCCCATCCTGAAACCAAATTGATTTTCAGAGGTATAGGGAGCAGGTTGAACCGTATACCAGGAAGTCAACCCCGACACATTACCCCACCTGGCAAATTCAATATCGATCTCCCTGCTATCATCCTCATAGGTAAATAATCCCGCAACAATGCGTGGATCATAGACTTCCGGATCGCTGAGCAGCTCAAACGTGTAGTCACCATAACCAAATGATTTCTGGGAATAGATCTCGGAACAGAACCACTGGTCATTCTCCTTTCGGATTTTCATGTGAAGGTAACCAAGAGTATCAACCCAAACATTAGCTGGATCATCTGACCAGAGATTAGGGCCTGGTCCGCCAGTTCCGTTCCTTACATTCCAGCTTATCCCTGAAAAATTAATAGTAGTCTGACCCCTGGCAGCAAGCATGATGAAGAAAATTGAAGCAAATAAAAGGAATAGCCTTTTCATAGTCCTGGCATTTCAGAAACACCTAAAGTACCTGTAAAATTACACTGAAAACATCCATACCCTGCAAATACAGGAATAGATTTGCAAGGAATACAGGAAGTAGCTTACACAGCCGGATTGGATCACCTGAAATAAGAATAAATTGAATTGCAGGATTGTCTCTCATATTCACTGGTATTTAATATCTTAGCCATAGGAATCCCAAAATTCTAATAAATTATGCCAAAGTTCAGGTGTACGGAGTGTATTCATACCGAAAAGGATGGAGTTAAAGTCCTTTATTGCAGTGTTACTGGAAAGCCTTCGGCAGAATCACAGGAATGCCCGTATTATGAAGACCTGGAGGGGCAGGCTGAAGTAGAAGAAACAGTGGAAGAAGCCAGGAGTTCCAATGGCTTACCCGGTGAAGAGATCAGCAGGATACTGAAAAGCCAGCAGGATTTCAGTTTTGCATTTTGGGGAGGATTGGTTGCAGCACTTTGTTGTGCGATCATCTGGGCTGCAATTACAATTATTACCAACTACCAGACCGGTTTTGGTGCTATTATCATCGGGCTGCTGATCGGATATTCCATCTCCTTTTTCGGAGGTGGAATCGATAAAAAATTTGGCTACCTGGGAGCATTCCTTGCCTTTATTGCCTGCTTCCTGGGGAATTTTTTCAGCCAGGTGGTTTTCCTTGCACAGGAATTGAACAGCAGTTACCTTGAAACCCTCCTGTCATTAAATGCTGAGGCTGCATGGGGCCTGGTTAGCGGTTCCTATCAGCCTGTGGATTTTTTCATCTATGGTATAGCAATCTATGAAGGATATAAGTTTGCGTTCAGAAAAGTTTCGGAAGAAACCATCCGCCAAATCAGCGCCTATGAAAGCAATGGCATTCCAAAATCTTTTAAGCACCGCCCGGTTGCATTAATTATCGGACTTATCATCATCATTGCCACTTATTTCTTTGCTGACAAGGGTGTGAATGGAATAAAAACCATCAATTACCCTTCCGGAAACCAGCAGGCCAAAGGAGAATTCAAGGACAGTCGTAAAGTAGGATACTGGACCTATTGGTATGAAAATGGCAAAGTACAAACAGAGGGTTTTTATAAAGAAGGTGTACCTGATAGTACCTGGAAATGGTATTATGAGAATGGCAATATTTACAAAACAGGATTTTGGGGGGGGGGGGGGGGGGGGGGGGCGGGGGGGGGGGGGGGGGGGGGGGGGAAGGGGGGGGGGGGGGGGGGGGGGGGGGGGGAAGGGGAGGGGGGGGGGGGGGGGGGGGGGGGGGGGGGGGGGGGGGGGGGGGGGGGGGGGGGGGGAGGGGGGGGGGGGGGGGGGGGGGGGGGGGGGGGGGGGGGGGGGGGGGGGGGGGGGGGGGGGGGGGGGGGGGGGGGGGGGGGGGGGGGGGGGGGGGGGGGGGGGGGGGGGGGGGGGGGGGGGGGGGAGGGTTACCTTCAAGAGTATAATGACTATGCACGTTGCAAATTTTTCAGCATTATAATCTATTCAAGGCTTTACTGCTTGCTTAAAATCCATAATTTTGAGGCTGACTGATCCCGGAATGTACAGAACCGGGAAATTATTACCATTTAACAGGTTTTCCTGGCAAGCGGTGATTCAGTTGAGAAAAACCAAAAACCCCCGCATGAAAAAATTTCTGTTACCAATACTACTTGTATTGGCGAGTTTCTCTTTCGCACAGGTAGCTGTAAACACCGATGGTTCCAGCCCTGACAATTCTTCTATTCTTGATATAAAGAGCAACAGTAAAGGCCTGTTGGCTCCGAGAATGACAGCTGCCCAGCGAATGTCAATCTCTAATCCGGCCTTTGGATTGATAGTTTATCAGACTGATGGAGATGTAGGGTTATATCATAATGCCGGCTCCCCGGCTTACCCATACTGGACGATGGTAGGGGCAAATACTCCTCCCTGGTTATGGAATGGTAATAGTATATATTACACTGATGGTTTTGTTGGAATGGGGACAGATTCACCTTCTTCTGTTCTGCAGGTCAATTATGACTTTTACAACTACACCAATATCGGGTTTAGTCAGTACATTCAGGATCATATCATACATGTAGAAAGCGACCAGACCGACGGGCAGACAGGTATTTATTCCATCAGGACCCGTACAACGGTGAATAGCGGTATATCCTATGGCATTAGCGGGGGGAACTCAGCGATTGTTGGTTATTCGTATTGGGGTGATGTTTACTCCTTTGGGATCAGTGGTTTTAATTATAATGATTATACCCGCTGTGGTGGTATACTGGGTTCGCAGGAATCAGGCATGTATTGGGGATCCCTGGGTTATAAAAATTCAGGTGGCACCACATATGGAGGTTATTTTACCAGCAGCAGCAATGGAACTGGTAAATCATCCCAGGCACATACCAGTATCGGAATGGGTGCCTATGGCGACCTGATGGGGGCCCATATCCATGGAAATATTTATGGCACCTTCACTCAAGGTGAGCAATATGCATTATATGCTGATGGGGATGTTTACCGGAATGGACTTGATGTTCATCTTCAGGGCAATGGCTCCGAATCACAGACTGTGCTTTATACCTCGGTATCCTCAAAAGTCACGGTTCAAACCAGTGGATACGCTACCCTTTCGAATGGTAAAGCCATCATCACCTTTGACCCTGCATTCGCAGAAGCTGTTTCCACGGATGAACCGATTGTTGTTACGATTACTCCAACGGGCAACTCCAATGGCGTTTACCTCGCAGAAGTTTCTGCAACCGGATGCAAAGTACTGGAGAACAATGCAGGCAAAAACACGGTGTCTTTGTCATATATAGCTATTGGAAACAGGAAAGGGTACGAAGAACCTGAACTTTCAACTGAGGTGACCTCTGCCGGCTATAAACGGAAAATATCAACCGGCCTGAATGATGATGGGAATACCCAAAAGGATGCAGAAGGGCTTTATTATGAAAATCAACGTTTGATGACAGGTCAACATCCTTCAACTTTCCCGGATCCTGGCAAGCCCGCCTATAAGCCTGTTGATCCAAAGACCAATCAAAGATAGTGCAGCGAATTCTTCAATCAATTCCAATTAAAAAGGGATGGAATCAGAAGTCTCTGTAGTAAAAGAGCTTTTCAGGGTGGATTCAGTAATAAATTTCTGAAAGCGCCATTCGCAGAGTTGTTTAAAGCGATTCAATATATGCGCAGTAGCCCGGTTATGGATGGCTTCCCAGGTTTTATGAATGAAATTCACCCGGGTTAGTGACCGGCTTCCATAAAAATTAAATCCTACAAGTATAAATAGTTGTGACACCTCCTTTTCTCCTCTCTCGGGAATGGCTGATCGCAGGTACATTGAAAACACACCAATCGGGTACCCGCCACAACACTCGTATAACAGGTACCTGGCATTATCGAAATCATACGGTTCCGGGGTACGCTGAATTTTGATGGCATTCAGGTTAAACAGGTGAAGCAACTGTATCCTGAGTAAGCCTTTCCCCGGCCGGAAAGGATCAGAAGGCAATCCAAAAAGGTTGACTTTGATTGTTTTGAGTTCACCATCTTTAAGAGTTACCCTGGCAATATGATTCGGCCAGCAACTGGAATCCCCGTTCCATTTCAGTAATTCTTCAAAAACAAAAGTAGCCGGGACATCAATGCCGATTTTATGAATATTCAGTACCCTGAACTTATCCACCTCCATTCCCGTCCTTTGCAGGATGCTCGAACTGTATTCCCGCCTCTTTTCTTCATTGCTGAACTTCACAAGCGTGGATTCAGCAGGGTTTTGAATAAAAAAATACCGCAAATCACCCCAAATCCCGTTACTTTTTGAAGGCGGATGTTTATCAGTAGCGGGGGTCTGATTCATATGGTGTTATTTATATAAGCTAATTTATAAATTGTTTAATTTGATCCAATAGAAACACAGTACTTTTTCTTTTTTAATCATACCAGGCTGTTTTGCGATCTGTTGGCTTACGGAAACTGCATGGAATGAGTTTTACCAGGATGAAGAACAGTCCATCAATTGAAGGATCGTAAACCCGTTGCGATTCGGTATAGGAGGCTAAATCACTAAATTGTCAGTCCAAAGCAGAAATCCGGGAAATACCTTAGATAGCTAAAAGCTACCGTTTACCATCAAATTCATACCGTTCGTCCATTTATCATGCACATCCTTTCCTACATCCTTATCTTTGCAAAAAAAATTCATATGCATACAGTTTTAGGTGGCAATGGTTCTGTTGGGTCATACGTAGCTGGTTCATTGAGTAACTTTACAGAGGATGTCCGGCTGGTTAGCCGCAATCCCAAGAAGATCATTGGCAAGGAGGAATTATTCAAGGCGGATCTCACCCGCAGGGATGAAGTGATGAATGCTGTGAAGGGTTCTGAAGTTGTTTATTTAACTGTAGGTTTAAAATATGATACCGGAATGTGGCTCAAAGCCTGGCCGGCACTGATGCAGAATGTGATTGATGCGTGTAAAACCTACAATGCCCGGCTGGTGTTTGTTGATAATGTATATATGTACGGAAAAGTGGATGGCTGGATGACTGAAGCCACTCCTTTTAATCCTTGCAGCAAAAAAGGAGAAATAAGGGCTAAAGTGGCAACAATGCTATTGGATGAGATAGGAAAAAAAAATATCACAGCCATGATTGCCCGATCTGCGGATTTCTATGGGCCAGAAACCGAAAACAGTTTCCTGAACGAGATGATGATTGGAAACCTGGTAAGACGCAAAAATCCTCAGATTCTGATAGACAAACATGTGCGACATTCTTACACCTATACTCCTGATGCAGGTTATGCAACTGCTCTGTTAGGGAATACATTGACCGCTTTCAATCAAACCTGGCATTTACCTACCGACGCCAGGGTGCTTACAGGAGCCGAGATGCTCAAGATTGTCCTCGATGAGATGGGACTGCGTCGCAAGCCTACCATCATAAAGCCCTGGATGCTCAGCCTTTCGGGGCTTTTAAATCCAGTGTTATGGGAAACCAGGGAAATGGCATACCAGTTTAAGTATGAATATCTATTCCATTCCGGAAAATTCGATAGAATATTTCGCCTGGAAAATACGACCTACAAGGAGGGACTTATTAACACAATGCTTACTTATAATCCAAGACGGAAGAGTATCTGGCAGGATTGAGTGTAAAAATGAACCTTCAATTCAAAAAAGGAAAGCCCGGATAAACCGGGCTTTCCTGTATTTGCGTCAATAAAAAAAACGATTATTCTTTTATGGAGTACAATTCTACTTCAAAAATTAAGGTAGAACCTGCAGGTATAGTCCCCATTTTACGTTCACCATAAGCGAGGTCGGCAGGGATGTATAACATATAAACAGCACCTGGTTTCATGAGCATAAGACCTTCGGTCCAACCGGGAATTACACCATTCAAAGCGAATTCAATAGGTTCACCCCTCTCTCTTGAAGAATCAAAAACAGTGCCGTCAATCAGTGTACCTACATAGTCCACTCTAACGAAACTTGTATCAACCGGCGAAATCCCGGCACCTTCCCTGATCACTTTGTATTGCAATCCGCTGGGAAGTTCAATTACACCCTCCTTTGCTTTATTTTCTGCAAGGAATGCTTCACCTTTTGCTTTGTTATCCATATAGTCCTTTGCTGCTTTATCTTGTTTACATTTCATGATTTCCTGGTTCCAGGCGGTCATAATTTCCTGTATCTGCTCAGGAGTGAAAAGGGTATCTGCTCCTTTAAGCCCATCCTGAATCCCTACATTCATCATATCGTAATTTACTACCACCTCATTGCTTTTGAAGCTACGGGCGATATCTGACCCGATGATATAACTGATGGTATCAATGTTATTCAGTAACACCGGGCGCTCTATAGCTTCCCCTTTACGTTTCTTTTTCTTATCACTCTTCTTCTGTGCAAAAGTGCTTGCAGGAAGAATTAATATCATCGCTAAAATGATCAGTAGGAAGTTGCTCTTTTTCATTAGTTATTTTTTTGAAAGCGCAAATGTAGGAAAACGTAAGAACCTGAGCTATTAAAAGTTGTTAATTTGAGTAGCAAAGCCTGATTTTAATCAGCCTCTAATTCTTCATTGATTTGATAATCTTATTTGCTGCGAGTTTACCTGTAAGTATGCACACCGGCACACCTGCAGGACTATATGCCCATTGTTCTGCCTGATAAACAGATGGTATCGGCGTCAGCACCGAACGATCGGAAATCTGTATTTTATTTACTACCGGCATGGTCTTTTGAAATGACCAACCATTAGTGTGGTTGCAATTTCCGCCTACTAAGGGCAGACAGATTACTATGAATCCTAAAACCAACCTGATCATTTTACAAACCTTAGCAGCAAAGTGTTATTCAAGGATTTAAACGAAATAAACAATTAAAACAACAGAGGTCAGTATATCTATGTACAATACAGCAATTGCAATGACGAACCTCTGAAAACGAAAAATCCCGTCAATGCCGGGATTCTCCTGTTGAAATCTCATCATCCGGCCTCTAAAAAGCTGCCCGGATATCAGTCAGAATTTAATGTTGAATCACAATTTTCCTGGTACTCTTGTTCCCTGAAGAAATAACATTCAGTAAATACATTCCTTCAGCATAGTTTGTGCTGTTGATTGAATGTACCTGGCCGGGAAGGACATCACTGAATTCCTTTGAGTAAATGATCCGTCCGGTAACATCGGTGATGGTTAGGTTGATTGTTTCATTGCTATTGTCTCCAAACTGAATGTTAATCAGATCATTTGCCGGAACAGGATATATACTGATGTTAACCTCTTTGTTTTCATCCAATGAAGAGAGGCTTAATGATGCCTCATTGGAATAAACTATATTAACATCGGTAGCACGCATACCAATGCCACATCCGGTCGGATGTACGATACTCACAATATAGGCAATATCACCCTGTGGGGCATTGAAATCAGTAAATGAATTGAAACTGCTGGAAACGGTGGCAATCTGCTCATAATTTCCTGATTTTGATTTACGAAGAATGTTGCAGGATGCATAGTTAATCCCGACATAAGGCGTCCAGATCAGGTTCCAGCTGTTATTTACACCCTGGTTAATGATCAGGTGAATGGTCTGATGGTAATCTCCTGCCGGGAATACCCTGTTTTCACTATCCTGGAAACCTATTTTGTAACGGTAAGGCCTCATGGCAGGGTCGGAGGAAAAGTCAGTAACTATTGGAACCTCTTCGTAGCTTAATGTGTCAATTATTTCATAAACATTGGCTTCATCTGTTTCCTTATAAACGAGGAAATCAGAAATCAGGTCAGAGACTGGTTTTTCGAAAATGATCACATTATTTTTTGTCAGACTGTCAACTGTTACCAAACAAACCGGAGTTTCAGGATAGGGCATGATGGTAAATGCTGCACTGATGTCAATGGCCGACTGTGCATACAAATCACTGATGCGGATCAGGCATTCATCAGAGTTTACATTGGGGGTAGTCCATTCGTAACTCCCGAAATTCCCGGTGCTTGTTACATTGTTGATCACTACCCAGGTTTCACCATTATCCGTTGAATATTCGAGATTGCAATTGTCGGAATATGAATTTTCAACAGTCCAGCTGATGTTGAGAGGGCTGTAAATATTCACGATTTCTCCCCCGGCAGGAGAGGTCAGGTTATAAGAAGGTACTGCACTGATAGTAAAAGGAGTACTTACGACAAACTCCGAAGGATCCATGGCATTATATAGCTTCAGAACACATGCTTCGGCCGGGATGTCGGATAAAATCAGATATGCAAACCCGTTCTGTGCATTGATGTTTTGAGCAACAGGTTTATAGGTCAGTCCTCCGTCAGTTGATATTTCGGCATTGAGAAGGCTGATATCCGGATCATAAACGATCCAGTTCACATAAGTCAGTGTGTTCACAAAAACGACAGATCCGGATGCGGGTTGATAAATACTGATGGGATTGGTGTTCACAGTGAAAGGAGCATCGCTTATATCGCTCACCTCCGGATTGCTGAAGTCGGTTATTTTCAGAAGAGCATTCGTGGTTGAGAAATAAAATGGCTGTACTGGAGTGATTCCACCGTTTGGACCCGAGGTAAAATCACCCATGATCCACCAGGAGGTTCCTCCATCAGGAGAAAATTCTATGCGGACATTAACACCTATGTTCTGTCCTGTCCATGAAGTTGTTTCATACCCTCCATAGTTCCATACCTCGCCACCGTTCGGAGATTGAATGGTAATTGATTGGCCATAGGAAGTTTTTGTTATGAGTGATGCTATCAGAAACAACACGAAAAACAAAGATTTCAGATGTTGTGCAATTCGGTGGCGGATCAGTTTCATTGTTTCATGTTTTTGTTAAAATATTAAACAACAATAAAATATTATTGTTCAATGTTTACACCGCCTGTTGAAGAAATTATTATAGCCTGATGGCAAGAAGATCTTTTATACTACATGTAAAATGATAATTTCAGGAAGCTGACTTCTTTTGCTTCTGCTTTAATTTTGCTACTAAATGATTAAGCTTCAGGATTTCCTTACCCAGCTTATCATTGGCAAACTCCAGTTTATTTTTCCTTCCTTCTAAATCCAGGGAATCACAAATAGTATCGATATGCAATGCCCGTAAAGCTTTTATGTGATTCGACAGCTTTAAAACAATTTCCTTAAGTTCATTTTCCTTTTTCTTTAAATCGGAAATATCTGTCGCTATGAGAATATAATTATCACCTTGCAGATAAGGGGGTAAAAGGTGAATCGACAACCTAAGATATACGGTATTGGTAAGGGATACAATTAAAACATCATGTTTTTCATAGGTTGGCCGTGCAAGAAATTCACCTAGTTTTGGATGATCATCATGGGTGATAAAGCGCTTAAGCGACGAACCAATAACCTTTTCATAAGGATGCTTAACAATATCAGCAAATCTCGGATTGCAATAAAGAATTGTACCTTTTTTTGTAAGAGTGACAGCCCCTTCACTCATTTCCTCAATAAAAGTGCGGTAAGGTGTTTCAGCAGAGCTGACAGAATAGACTTGCTCTCCATTTTGGCCGGAAACCATAATTGCATCAACTTCACCGTTTCTGATTGCATTTAGTGCTTCTTCAATTTCAATAAGGCGGGAGCGTAATTCCTCATTTTCAATACTGAGCTGTTTACTGGTTTTATTCATTGAATTGATTGAATAGATCAAATGTGTAAATTCCTGATTGCTATGTGTTTTTAACTTCTTTCAGATCCAGTCCCAAAAGCACCTTATCTTTGTCTGACATATCGCCAATAATACGACGAAAAGGAAGGGGCAGCTTTTTAATCAGTGTTGGAGCTGCAATGATCTGGTCACCAACCGCTAAACTTGGCTTTAAGTACAAGTCAATCACTTCGAGCTCATATCTCCCTTCCAGGTATTCTTCGCAGATCTTTTTAAGGTTAGTTAAGGCAATAATTGATCGGCTTGTGGACCCGGTAATGTATAAACGCAACAAGTATTTGTCTTTAGCTAAATCTGAAATTGTCAAATCAAATTCTTCCGCAGAGCTTCTGATTTTCTTTTTCTCTTTCATGATAATTACGGATTTATTTATATTTCCAATCATTTTATGGGTAATAAATCCAATCCAACAAGTACACGTTCTGTATTAGATAGATCACCAATTATTTTACGCACCGGGACCGGTAGTTTTCTTACCAATGTGGGTAAGGCAAAAATCTGGTCTTCAACACCTAACTTAGGGTTAATTAAAAGGTCTATAACTTCAATAGAGTATTTACCATCTAATTGTTCTTCACATATCTTCTTGAGATTAGTAAATGCAGTTAAGGCTTTTGGAGTTTTCCCTGCAACATACAAACGAAGAATCCACCTATCGTGATCTGATTCTGCCACTTTTTCTTCTGTACTTCTTGTATTTGAAATCACTTCCTTTTGTCTCATGGAAAATTCTTTTACTTATTTTTTTGATTCTTAGTTTTGTTATTCACTTTGCCGGCTTTCCTGCTCACTGCCATTTCTATTTCATCCAATTCAAGCCGCTTAATCATTTCTTGTTCTGTTTCGATCATTTTTTTTACTTCTGATTCTTCCGCCTCAAAATTGGCATTTAATGTTGCAATCTGAGCTTCCAAAGCCTTTCGTTTTCGTTCTATTTCACGCTTTTTTTGTTCAATATCATGTTTGTGGGTCAGTCGTTCTGCATTTTCAAGGGCTTCCTGTGCAATGCGGGCTGAGCCTGTTAAAACTCCGCTCGCTCCCACATAAACCTCCCTAAGTTCTACACCATGATTAGTTAAAATGAATTCACGGATCTGGTTAGAATTCGCCATACCACGCGATTTCAGCACATACATTCCCCTGTTTCTTTCACCGTTCAGTTCGATATCACGAAGTAATAACCAGGTATCGATGAGGGATGATATGCCAACATCAGTATTCTCCATGGCGGTATGGTTATCTGTAAGGCTGGTAAATAATGCCGTAATCTGATTCGCTTTCAGAAAATCAACCATACGGATCAGCATGGACTTAACTTCGAAATCCTTATCACCCACTACAAAAGTGTTGATTGGATCCATGATCACAATATCAGGTTTAAATTGATTTACAATTTTATGTGTGGTTGCCAGGTGCATTTCCAGTCCATAAAATGTGGGACGGGTTGCCTGGAATTGTAATAGTCCTTTCCTGACCCAGGGTTCTAAGTTTATTCCAATGGAAAGCATATTGCGCATTAACTGGTTTGGAGATTCTTCGAAGCTGAAAAAGAGTACACGTTCTCCTCTTTTGCAGGCTGCTTCCGCAAAATGAGCGGCTATACTTGTTTTCCCGATGCCGGATGTTCCTGAAACAAGTATAGTGCTGCCCCGGTAGTAGCCTTTACCTTCAAGCATCTCATCCAGTACTTTTATCCCGCTTAAAATTCTTTCATCGGTAACATGATGTTTTAAGCCTAAAGAAGTTACAGGCAAAACTGAAAACCCATCTTCATCAATCAGAAATGGATACTCATTAGTGCCATGCATAGAACCACGATACTTTACTACCCTTAACCGACGGGTAGATGTCTGGTCATTTACCCGGTGGTCGAGCATAATAACACAATCTGAGACATATTCTTCCAATCCCTGCCTGGTAAGCGTTTCATCTCCCCTTTCACCTGTTATGATGGCAGTAACGCCTTTTTCCTTTAACCAGCGAAATAAACGGCGGAGTTCAGCCCGCAATATCAATTGGTTAGGCAACCCCGCAAACAGCGATTCAATAGTGTCCAGCACAACACGTTTTGCCCCGATTGAATCTATTGCATAACCCAGGCGAATAAATAAGCCTTCCAAATCATATTCACCGGTTTCTTCGATTTCACTGCGTTCCAGGTAAATATGGTCAATAGCAATTTTCTTTTCCTTAATAAGTTCTTCCAGGTCGAAACCTAGAGAAACTACATTCTTGATTAATTCCTCATTCGTTTCTTCGAATGACATAAAGACTCCCGGTTCATTATACTGAGTTGCACCACGAACAAGAAACTCAATTCCAAAAAGTGTTTTTCCACATCCTGCCCCTCCGCACACCAGTGTTGGCCTGCCCTTAGGTAATCCGCCTGAAGTTATTTCATCAAACCCCTGGATTCCGGTTGGAGATTTTTGAAGTGAATTACTGAGATTCTTCTGTTCTGCTTTTTTCATTGATGTATGTTTAATCTTTATTCTGCTAGATAGGGTTAAAATCAACCAATAAAATGGTCTCCATATTTTCTAAATATAAAAGCGTCAAAGTTTCAATTTCTAAGTGAACCTTTATTTATACAATTATTAAAAATTACTACATAATTCACAGGTTTGAATGCAAAAAAGGGTTGTACTGAATAACAGTACAACCCTTCTTTTCATTGATAATCTAGTTATTATGCTTTTAAAAACAGAACAATTTATTCTTCTATTGCCTCAATACCTTGCTCCTTAAGTTTTTCCAATCCGTCTTTCATAGCATTGACCAATTCTGCAGAGTGACCTTGCCAAATGGAAACCTCCCCAACCACCTTAAATGGATGTGCTGAACGATAGGATTTTGTAGGGTTACCCGGAAATTTTTTATCCGTTAAATTGGGATCATCTTCAATGGGGCCTGTAGGTTCAACCAGGTAAATCCTTTCCCTTTTTTCTCCATGCGCAAGTTCAGCACCCCAGATCGCAGCATCCAGTGTTGCAGTCAGGTATATAAATTTTGCATTTTTTCTTTGTCCATAATTTGAATTAAGCCCCACTTCTATAAAGTCACCAAGCTTCAAATCCGCTTTAGTACCATGGAAGTAGGTCTGGACAAACGGAGCCGGTCCTGCTTCATTCTGTTTACTTTCACTTTTATCTTTTTCCATGGTCGTTTATGCAACTATGAATTTTTTTATGACACTTTTGCCAGGCTGTAATGATACCAAATTGACCGGTTCCTATTCTTTCTTTGTTCTTTCATAATCTTTCAGGGCCAGGTGAATACTTGAAATCACCAGGTCAGCGTCATCCTGCTGAATGAAATGGCCGGATTGCGCACTATAGAAGTACTTACCATATTTCAAGGGGTTTATCAGGTTAAGCCATCGTTTCATTTTCAGATGATTGGCTATCCGCCACAACTTCTCCCTGTCATAAATACCAGGTGCATGATCCAAACCTGATGTGAATCCCCCTGCCTGAATGAAATGCACCGGCACATCGGGCAATGGATTGATTTCACATTCTTTGAATTCGCTTTGATATAACGCCCTCGAAATTTTCACCTCTTCCACATAGAAAACAGGCATTTCTTCATAAAGTTTCTCTACAAAATTAGCATAGGGTTTCCCAAACATGGAATCAACCTGATGTTGGCTCAATCCTATCTCAAGGTAAGGTAAATCACCGTCCCCGCTTTTTTGCGTAAAATCAATGGGGTCCACAAAAACAAGTCCGGCTATTTCTCCGGGATACATAGATGCAAAACTTCTTATATAAGCACCTCCAAATGAATGAGAAACCAATAAATAGGGTGGTTTCAGTCCTTTTTGTAAAAGCATATTTCTCAGGTTATCGACAATATGCGCCGTGGTTGGAGGAAGGCTGTCATTTTCCGACTCGCCTATTCTTGGACGATTATACCGAAACACTGCATTCGTCCTGGAAATTTCCGCCACCACAGTGTCCCAGCTTCCAAAACTGCCGGCCAGTCCATTTTCGAATACAACCGCCGGTTTATTTGCTTGATTATTCTGCATCCCGGAAGTTAACACTTCAACTTTGTACCCGTTAACCGATAAGAAGTCAATATTGGCATAGGCTTTTTCTTTATTTGCTTTTACCAGTTCCGTAAAGGATTGCCATCGCTGATCATTATGCAGTGATTTTAAATCCGGATCTCCCTTAATATGCCCATAATCAGTGTAATTCATGTTCATGGCAACATAATTCAGATGATAAAAGGCGCTATCGGGATAGTTTGCCAATGACCAGGAACAAGCAGCATTAAAATGTTCCCTTGAAGTAGCTTTCCAGCCATTGGCCTTAAATGCTTCGGAAAATGCAAATGCTGAACTTTTAAAATCTTTCGCATTGTAAAGCGAATCGGCCTTACCAATAAGTTCACGATATCCTTGTGAAAAAACTTGCCCGGATAAAGACATTGCAAAAATTAATAAACCAGGAAATAATAAGGTTGTTTTCATAGGATTTTGGGATCATGGAGATAATTAAACACAAATCGTTAATGCAGGGCTGTAGCTATTTTGGTGCAGTAAACCATCAATCGAAAATAAGCTTGTCAATGAGTACCTTCTTAAAGCACGTTGAATAATGTTTTATTATTAGAAACTATCTAAAATTGGTTAAAATTTGAATTCAAAATTTCCCGGACTGCATATTTCGAGAGAAATGGGTGGTAAGGATGCCTTAAAACGGTTCATAAGCAGCTCCTATTCCCATATCCACAGCATTTTTGCCTTCTTATTCCAAAGTGTAATTCTTTGCTCCAGGCTGGTTGTAATTATTCTGTTTCCTTTCTTGTTCCACGACAGGCCCCATAAATAGTCCTTAGAAAGACCTTCCGAAATAAGATTGCCTTGTTTATCCCAGATTCTCAATGCATCACTTGCAGTGGCTAACCGGCTTCCTTTTGGATTCCAGCTTAAATTTCTGAATTCGCCTTTGCTGATATCTATCGATTTTAACAGATTACCTTGTTCATCCCAGTATTGAAGCAAAGATTTGTCCTTCTGGTCCCCATAATCCCCGGTGACAAAAAAAGAACCCGACTTATGCCATGCCACACTTAGCAGCATTACCTCTTCCGGCCTGTGCCTGATGGTCTTCTGCAGGTTCCCCTCAATATCAAATAGCCTTATTTTGTCGGAAACTGTAATAAACAGGTTTTTACCGGGATGCCAATCCACAGCAGTGATACTTAAGGTGTTTTCATTCCTGATTTTCCTGATGAATTCACCTTTACTATTATAAATCAATATTTGTCCGTCATTGTCGGCAACTACCAGGTATTCACCTGTATAATTCCAATCCATTCCTCTCGCTCCATCGGGCGAAATTCCGACTAATTCAATTTTCTCATTGGTCTCCGGATTAATAATAAACGATTTGTCTTCAGATAATTGTATGGCAACAGCAAGGATATTTTTTGACGGATGCCATTTGATACGGGTTATGGTATTTTTTACGGGAAATGCGTTGAATAGTGTCATATCCTTCTCACTATAAATCTTTAAGGTGTCGAGGTTGCCACCTATGGCAATATAGTTCCCGTCAGGGCTCCAATCGGCTGTCCAAATGATTTTCTTATCCACTGCTTCCTGTGCAAAGGCCTGAAACGCAATGAATGCCAGCACAATCATCAGAGCCCCGGATATTTTCTCACATTTTGTCATCTGTTTTCTTCATTTAAGATCGTCAATATGGAGTGTTTTTGCTTAATAGAGTGATTAATTCCAAAATTAAGAAACACATAACATATAACACGCAATAAAAGAATTTTAAAGTTAGGTGACAAAAATGAGATGAAGGCTTCCCGTTAGGGAAAAATGCAAAATGAAAAATGCAGAATGCAAAATGAAAAATGAAAAATACAAAATGAAAATACAAAATGAAAAATGCAAATTGGGGCAAAAATATTATTACTTATAAATTTTGTATTTAGTGTTCAATATTGAGTGTTATTGTACCATGGAGTGATTACTCCATAATTAAGAAACACATAACATATAACAAAGAATTTTAAAGTTGATTGACATAAATGAGCCAAAGGCTTCCCTTAAGCGTGCAATTTCATTACTTATAAATTTTGTGTTTAGTGTTCAATATTGAGTGTTTTTTTTACCATAGAGTGATTACTTCCAAAATTAAGGAACACATAACATATAACACGCAATAAAGAATTTTAAAGTTAGGTGACATAAATGAGCCAAAGGCTTCCCTTTGGGGCAAAATGAAAAATGAAAAATGAAAAATACAAAGGAAAAACCCGCGGGGCGGGGGGGGTGCGGGGGGGGGCAGGGGGGGGGCGGTTAGTTTAGTGTTCAATATTGAGTGTTATTGTACCATAGAGTGATTACTTCCATAATTAAGAAACACATAACATATAACACGCAATAAAGAATTTAAAGTTAGGTGACAAAAAGCACAAGCTATAAGCCAGGCAAAGTGCAGCCTGTGCCAGCCCCGGATCTTATTCATATTTTTTACCCGGATTTTGTCTGTTGTCAAAGATTGATAGTAATACTAAGTGTTCACTTTCAATAGCATAATAGATTGTAAGTTGTTTCATAAAGACACAACGATGAACCTGGCTTTTCTTTTTTGATATCGGAAAAGCTTCAGGGAAAATGGAAAGAATACTTATTTGCTTTTCAAGCTTGGTGAAGAATCTGGTCAACTCTTTGTTCGTCCAGTTATCTTCGAGGTAAGTGATAATACTATCAAGATTTTTCGTAGCTTCTTCAGTCCACCTAATCTTTAAGCCACTTTTCATATTTACTTCTTATCTGATCATGAGAATAAACATTTCCATTATTCAGGTCTTCCAATCCGCGATTGATTGAATCTCTTTCCGATTGTGAAATGTTATCCCACCAATCAGCTTTCGATGCTCCTGGAGAAGAAATAATGCTCTTTATCAGCGATATGAGATCATTATCCTGAATATCAATGATTTTTTGAATGATCTCTAGTTTTTCTGCAGAAAGATTCATTTTGCTTCAGACTTTTTACAAAGATAATCATTTTCTCACCTTATTGGCGACTTCGCCTGGTTTGGGAGCTAACTCGTTTTTAAGCATAACTATTAAACATCTTGTTTGGGTTGGGAAAAGCGGTGAATCACTTCACCCCATCCGTTTCGTGCGCTCCTGATCCTCTTTGCACGCTCTCACTGTTGTTATAGGTTTTCTTTAACTCAGGGCAATAATAATACTTGTAATCAACTGTAATAGCGCTACTGGCGCCCAAATACGTTCTATCTTACTGGGGGTTATCGTATTCATTATTGTTCCGGCTAAGAAGAAAACAACGATAAACCAAATAGCAATTTTTGAAAATGCCATCATATTAGTTAGAATGAGGCCAGCCCTTGATAAAACGATGGTTGCTATGATCGCTAATATGATGATGTTTAAAATTGCTACCCATCGCATTTTGGGAGGATATTTCCCTGCATATTTCCCTCCCATCGATGCTTTGCCCCAAGGTAAACCTGCTGCAAGGCCTGCTTGAAACAGAATGACTATTCCAGTTAAAACTGTAAATATTTGCGCTGATATAAAGGCATTCATTTCTATTCTTCTTGAGTTAGATTACAAATTTCGCGCAGTCGGGTAACGTAGGAGAGATCCACCCCAGTGTTTGCAGAGAACAGTTTTAATTAACTTTTGTTTCATTGTCTTTAAATTGTCCTTCTATCCAAAATAAAAATATATTTTTTTGACAAAACTTACCCAGAATAAATTCATATAATTTAGAATTTACCATAATCCGTGCTTCCAAGGCCCATAACTTTTTTAATGGATTGCGAAGCATTATAGAAGATAAAACTGGCATCCGATAGCATTCTGGTGTCCGAAATGGGCTACTATGACTTTTCCTGGTGGCATAACTGGGACAGCAAGAATATCTGGTTCGAGACACAAGATAAAGACAACATAATTATTATGTAAGTGATTGATTATCAAATGTAAATTGAAACAGTATTATTTATTTTGGACAGCTGTGACTCTACAAAAATAATCACTTTTATCAAATCGCTAATTCTCAATTAATTCGCGGCTTGATTTTTATAACTTTGTGATTATCACTCTTCAAGAGAATTGAAATTAAGCTGTTTGCAATTATACCATCTACTTATGAAGCTATCATCTATCACTTGCTTAGGTAAATCTGTTGCCCTGTTTGAATTTGGTTCTGCTACTACTACTAACCATACCTCTCATGATCCATGGTAATTCAGTGCCATCCTCTTTCCTGATTCCATTGATCCGGTTGCTTGAACCAAAATACCATATCATAACTTTAGACCTGCCGGGACACAACCAATCCGGAGCATGGGAGAAAGATGATTTTAATAGGAAAATCTCGCATTACTGTTCAATTCAGTGCTGGATCATTTCCAAATCAAAGACGTGAGTGCTTTTCGGCTTTTCCATGGGTGGTTTTTGCTTCTGGAAACCTTTGATCTTGTGGCAGCAATTAAGAAAATAGCCATCGCCGGTCATCCACCATTGAAATCAGTGACTGACATGCAAGAAGCATATTACTTAAAATGAAGATTCTGCTCTCTACCTTCAAGGCAAGCTATCAGATGACGAAATTGAACGGATTTATAATGCAGTTATCGGGATAGAGGATGATAACTTCAAATCTGAAATTAAAGAATCATTGCGCAATACAAGTCCTCTTTTTCAGGGAAGGCTGCATGAATTTGGCAATTCAAACAAGTGATCAGATATCCAGGCTAAACGAATTCAGTGGTTCAATTGCCATCATTCATGCTATTGAAGACAAGGCCGTTCAATTAGAATACCTTCAAAAACAGTATTATAAAAATCTGTGGGAACAAAAATACAACTAATCCCTGATTGCGGCCATCATATAATTGCCGAAAAACCTGCTATA
>JADJGZ010000027.1 GCA_016707785.1 Bacteroidales bacterium
ACTAAAAAGTAAAGCCCCCTGAAAAATTTCAGAGGGCCCATAAAAGTGAGGAAGAAATATGTACTACAAGCTCTTGATCTCAGCCACAAGTTTCTGAAGAGTAGCTTTGGCATCGCCGAAGAGCATCCTGTTCTTGGGGTGATAAAAGAGATTATTAGGGATGGCGGCATAACCGGCAGCCATACTACGTTTCATTACGATGATATTCTTGGCATCGAGAGCTTTAATGATCGGCATACCATAAATCGGGCTTGATGGATCATCTTCAGCAGCAGGGTTTACAACATCATTTGCCCCGATAACAATAACCACATCAGTATTGGTCATTTCATTATTGGCATCTTCCATTTCAACCAGCTTTTCATAAGGTACATCAGCTTCAGCCAAAAGTACATTCATATGTCCAGGCATACGGCCTGCAACAGGATGGATGGCATATTTTACTTCCACACCTTTACTTGCAAGCAGATTGTCGAGCTCATGGCATAAATGCTGTGCCTGTGCAACGGCAAGTCCATAACCCGGAACAATGAAAACTTTCTGAGAATAGCTGAGCAATACAGCAGCATCTGACAAGGAGATTTCCTTAACGGTTTTGTCTTCAGCTTCTGTTCCACCTGCTCCGGCAACTCCGAAAGCACCAATGATAACATTCAGAAGGGAGCGGTTCATAGCCTTACACATCAGGATGGTTAGGATGGTTCCTGATGAACCAACAAGGATACCACCGGTGAGCATGGCCTGGTTTCCATAAAGGAATCCGCCCATGGCAGCTGCAACCCCTGTGAATGAGTTGAGCAGTGAAATAACTACCGGCATATCAGCTCCACCGATTGGCATAACGAAGGTTACTCCATAAATCAGTGCAGCAAGGGCAAATAAGTAAATTGGCCAGTTATTGTCGGCTACCGGTTTCATGAAAAGGATCACAACCAGGGCAACTAACAGAAGTACAAGGAAGCTTAAGTTTACAATTCGCAGGATAGGATGTTTGATATCACCAATCCTGCCATCCAGCTTACCGAAAGCAATCATACTACCGGCAAAGGAAACGCCACCGATCATCAGTCCGAGGAGAATGGCAATACCTTCCCCATTAAGCATATGGATGGCACCTTCATTAGCAAGCACGTTCTGCATTTTCGGGAATTCCATCAGGGAGATGAGTGCGGCGCAGGCACCGCCCATTCCATTAAAGATGGAAACCATCTGAGGCATGGCTGTCATTTTTACCTTGATAGAAGCATACCATCCGATAAAAGAACCAATAGCAAGTGCTATCACGATCCAGAGCACATTGCCGATACCCTTGATTTCGGTGGTTCCGTCGGGAAGGGTAACTTCAGTTTTGTGGAAAAGGATGGTGAACAGGATAGCAGCTCCCATGCCGGCAGCGGCCCACAGGTTCCCTGAACGGGCAGTGGCAGGATGACTCAACTTCTTCAGTCCTAAAATAAAGAGAACAGAAGCAAGGAGGTAGGAAATTTCGAGGATGGATATTTCACTCGAGAAATCAATGATTTTGGTAATTGTTTCCATGGTTTCTCCTCCTTATTTTTTCTTTTTCTTAAACATTTCAAGCATTCGGTCTGTAACTACGAATCCTCCTACCACATTTAAGGTTCCGAGTATCACTGCAATGAATCCAAGGATCAGAGAGAGTGTGTTTTCGGCATGGCCCATCACAATGATGGCTCCGATGATTACCACTCCGTGAATGGCATTGCTACCCGACATTAGCGGGGTGTGAAGAACCGCAGGAACGTGCGAGATTACTTCTATCCCTAAGAACACAGAGAGTACGATGATGAAGATCATCTCTTTGTATTCCAGGAAAAATTTTAGTACTTCTTCCATAAATTGAGTTATTTAAGTGGTTGTTTTATTGTTGTTAAATGGTGGATTTTTGTGATGAAGTGATGATGTGCCGATGTGCCGAAGTGCCGAAGTGCCGAAGTGCCGATGTGTGCCGATGTGCTTTAATTACTTTTAGATTGTGAACATGATCAATGAATTTATAAGGTATTCATAAGGTTGATGATCTCTGCTTTAATTTTGATACATAGATTTCTTATCTCTGTTGCTTTTGATTCCTCAACGTAATTAAAATCCTGAGCAAGATATGACATGCTTCGCACTTCACTGGCTGATGCTTTCGAAATTTGAAGAAATCTTTTAAAGTCAGCTTTAGAAAATCTTTCAAATCCTTCAGCAGTATTATTCATTACCGAAACAGCTGCATTATTGATCTGATTTCTGAATCCATAATCCTGAACTTCAAGAAATGTAAAATGGACAAGGTTCGCCAGTTTTCTGGCGTCTTTCCATATGATCAAATCTTCAAAGTTCTTAACCATGCAGAAATATCGGGAGTTTTTGTACTAGTTAATTTGAACTCTTTGATCCGTGACACTTTAACCCTTTGGAACCTCGGCCCTTTGGACCCACGGCACTTTGGCACTTTGGAACCCCGGCACTTTGGCACTTTGGAACCTTGGCACCACAGCCCAGTGGCCTCTGATTTGCTTATCCAATCACTGATTTCACTCTTTCGTGAACGATCTCCTTGCCATGAGTAACGGCTGTACCTTTCACCAGGTCATCTTCCCAGTTCAGATTTAATGCACCTTCCTTGGTGATCATCAGCTTGAGGAAATTGATGACATTCTTGCCAAACATGCGGCTCGAATCGGTCGGGATATCAGTCGGGAAGAAGGAATTTCCAATGATCTTCACCCCATTGTGAACATAGATTTCATTGTTTTTGGTCAATTCGCAATTGCCTCCTGTTGAAGCAGCCAGGTCGATGATCACTGAACCGGCTACCATTCCTTCAACGGTTTCTTTCTTTATCAGTAAAGGAGCACGTTTTCCTGGAATTTGAGCAGTACAGATGATTACATCACTCTTAATTGCCTGGTTGTGAATGGCCTGAGCCTGACGCTGCTTGAATTCGTCGGTCTGCTCAACGGCATAACCTCCGGCTGCTTTGTCATCAATAGCGCCTTCAACATCCACGAATTTACCTCCGAGCCCCATTACTTCTTCTTTAACAGCAGCACGGACATCAAATACATAAACAACAGCACCGAGTTTACGTGCAGTAGCTACAGCCTGTAATCCGGCAACCCCGGCTCCCAGGATCAGCAGGTTGGCAGGCTTGATGGTTCCTGCAGCTGTCATGAACATTGGGAAAAACTTGGGTAAGGTGTTGGCAGCAGTCAGAACAGCCTTATAACCCGAAGCCGTTGCCTGGGATGAAAGGATGTCCATGGCCTGTGCACGGGTAGTACGCGGAAGTACATCCAGACTGAAACTGGTAATGTTTTTGGCTGCAAGTTCCTTAACAAGGTCTCCACTAAAATAGGGATTCAGTACTCCCATGAAAACCTGTCCTTCCTTGAGCAGACTCATCTCCTCCTTGTCAGGTGCATTGACTTTAATTACCAGGTCTGATCCTGCGATCACCTGTGCTTTGGTTTCAATTTTTGCGCCAACCAGCTCATAATCTTTGTCAGATGCAAAGGATCTCATCCCGGCATCTTTCTCGACAAGAACGGCGACGTTCATTTTCACCAACATAGCGACTCCCTCAGGTAACATTGCGACCCGGTTTTCGCCTTCAATTTCTTTTAGTATTCCTATTGTCATAACAGTAGGGGATTTTTAGATTTTATACGGGCAAATGTAACGTAATTTACATGATTCTTTCAAATTATTGGGATGCGCTTTTTTGATAATTCAGTAAAACACGGAAGAAAAAAGATGCATCTTGTGAAAGGATTCACAAAAAATAAGACCTCAGAAATCGCTAATCACCACAGCATTAGAAGGAAGTAACTATTTTTTCACTATTTTGTATCTTTCAATATTTCATATTTAATTCACCCGAATGAGAGTGCCCTGCAAGGATTCATTTCGGTGTAATCAGTCTAAATAAAAATAGTGGACAAATCAAAAAGTATTTATTGAATTATCTCATTCGTGTATTGTCTTCTGAAAATCAAACATGAGCGAAAAAAATACGGTTCACGCATCGAATAATAAAATCAATTTTAAAAAGTTGAACGGTATGTACTTAGGATAGGCCGAATACCGTTAACTTAGCAGCAATAATGAGTTCCCAGGGAAAATGTACTACAAATTATTGAGCTTTCTTGTATTTCTGATTGGTTTTTATTCGTTAAAAGCAGCCAATTTTTCATATAATCCGGTAAAATTGTCCCAGGCTGATGGTAGTGAAATTCAGGTGTTTATTTCCGGGGATGAGTATTATCAGTGGATACATGATTCCTTAGGATATACGTTGCTGCAGGCAGACGATGGATTTTACTATTATGCGGTGCCTGATGGAGAATCTGTGAAACCCGGTATTTACAGGTATCCCTTGCTTACTCCTGAAATTTATGGAATCAGGAAATGGGTGAAAATTTCGGCAGGGGAGTACAAACGAAGAAAAGCCGGATTTGAGAAAGATGCGTCTCTTGAGATTGATTCACCACATTCCGGATTGATCAATAATATTGTCATTTTCATCCGGTTTGCTGATGATGTGGAATTTACGTCGACACGCCAGAGTTTTGAACAACGATTCAATACCCTTCCGGGCCCTTCATTACGATCTTATTATTCAGAAGTAAGCTATAATAACTATACCATCTCTTCTACCACCTATCCTGAATGCCAGTCCAATACAAATCTTTCATACCAGGATCCACATCCCAGGGGGTATTTCCAGCCCTATAATGCAGCTACAAATCCATTGGGCTACCAGGATGATCAGGCAAGGGTATTTCGTGAACATTCTTTGATAAGGGATGCGGTTCAGTGGATTAACATCCATTCGCCTATTCCTGAAACCCTTGTCTTAGATACTGATAATGATGGTTTTGTTGATAATGTATGTTTTATTGTCAAAGGCAGTAACGGGGGCTGGTCCTCCATACTCTGGTCACACAGCTGGACACTCTATTCATTTGATATCATGATTAATGGGAAGTATGTTTTTTATTATACTTTTCATCCTGAAATGCAATCAGAGGTAACTACTTTATGCCATGAGATGTTCCATACCCTTGGCGCGCCTGACCTGTATCATTATGTGAACAGCGGACTACAACCATTGTATGCCTGGGATCTTATGGATTCCGGTTCCGGGCATATGACTGCCTATATGAAATGGCATTATGGAGCGCAACAATGGATTGAGGAGATGCCGGAGATCACTTTTAGTGGTGTTTATACACTGAATCCGCTGAACAATCCGAATTCCAACTGCTTCAAAGTAAAATCGCCCTATTCTACAAGCCAGTATTTTGTCCTGGAATACAGGAAAAAAGAGGGACTATACGAAAGCAATCTCCCGGGGGATGGCTTATTGGTTTATAGGGTCGATGACTTTGTAAATGGAAACAGTGAAGGCCCTCCTGATGAGGTGTACCTTTTCAGGCCCAATGGCAGCTCTGCTTCCAATGGGAACCCTGAGTCGGCATTTCTGTCTGCTCAATCGGGACGCACTGCAATCAATGATACTACTAATCCACTTATATTTCTTCAGGATGGGAATCCGGGAGGTATCATGATTTCTGAGGTATCGGCAGCAGGAAGTCAGATCAGCTTTCGGGTCAGTCTTTCCAATACTCCTGTCGCCAGTGGATTTATTGCTCAGCCTGCAGGCGTTTCAGATATTGAGCTAAACTGGATTAAAAATGGCTTTGGAAATGATGTTCTGATTGCTTTTTCAACTGAACCAATCACAGGAAATCCGTGTATGGGGGTTAATTATTTGCCGGGAAGTGTGCTCCCTGGCGGAGGTGAGGTGGTTTACAGGGGTTCTGATGTTGGGTTCCTTCATACAGGCCTGACACAAAATACACATTATTATTACAAACTCTGGTCAGTTCAGCCTGGCAATTATTACTCTACAGCCATTATTGATGATTGTTTTACCAATTGTAGCCCGGGTTTTGCTCCTTACTATCAATCATTCGACTTATTAAGCCTTCCGAATTGCTGGGATACACAAGAAAGTTCATATGATGATGAAAACTGGAGAATCAGTATATCTTCACATGCCGGAGGATCGCCATATGAACTCATGTGTATTCCTGAAAACACGAATGGATATACCCGGCTGGTGATCAATCCCTTTAATACTTCTGGAGTCACAAAACTGAAGATGGTGTTCAGATTCTTATTCCTTGCTCATTTCCAGGGAACAACATTCAGGGTTCAAACCAGTAATAATCTGCAGGACTGGGTGAATGCCGACTGGTCGTATCACCCTTCACCCGGAGGCACTCAACTGCCTCAGAACATTGAATTATTCCTGACTGAAAACCTTGATAATCCACTTACCTATATTGCTTTCCTGGTTGAGGGTGAGTTGTTTTCTTTTTCAGGTATTTACCTGGATGACCTGGAACTCACTATTGAAGAGAGCGATTTTTTTGTGGTACAGACTGCTGCATTTCCTATTGAGGGTGGTACAGTGAGTGGTTCGGGCTATTATTATCCGGGGCAGAGTGTTACCCTGCATGCTGAAGCCAGCCCGGGCTATAATTTCCTGCAATGGGAGGAATCAGGAGTATTCGTATCACAATTGCCTGATTATAATTTTATTGCAGAAACCGATCGAAACCTTTCAGCCCGTTTCAGTACTACCCAGGTAAGTATTCTGACTCTGCCTGAGCCTGAAACCGGGGGAATAGTCACCGGCGGAGGAATTTATAATAAGTATGCTCCTGTGGATCTTGCTGCTTATCCGGCAGAGGAGTATGAGTTCGCTCATTGGAAAGAAGGCGGAAATATCATCACCACCGATGAGCAGTATAGTTTTTCTGCATATATCAGCCGCACACTTACAGCGGTGTTTACACCAAAAATGTTCAATATTAATTGCATGGCTACTCCTGATGTGGGTGGTGTTGTCCTTGGAGCCGGGAGTTTTCTGATGAATCAGGAGGTATCGTTACTGGCTCAAGCCAACGAAGGCTTCATTTTTGATGGCTGGTACGAGAATAACCTATGGGTGTCATCAACGTCATCTCTTTCTTTTACAGCTGAATATGACCGCTTTCTGGAAGCCAGGTTCCATTGCCCGGCCTGTAATGTGATCCTTGAGGCTGACCCACCACAGTCAGGTGAGGTGATCGGAGGTGGTTACTATGCTTCAGGTACTTCAGCAGAAGTGCAGGCCCTGCCAAATGAAGGCTGGAGTTTCCTTCACTGGACTGAAAACGGGAATGTTCTCTCAACGCAGCCTGAATATAGTTTTGTTGTCGACAGGAACCGAACAATGATCGCCCGATTTGTCAAGGTGCATCAGATTCATGCAGTCATAAACCCGGCAAATGCGGGTATGGTGACTGGTGAAGGTGATTATTCTGATGGAACCCCTGTAGAATTAATGGCTATTCCAGCCTTAGAGTATGAGTTCCTTGCCTGGACTGAAGGTGATGATACTCTCACCCATCAGCCGTTATTTGTTTTTGTGGCATCAGGCGACAGAAACCTCACGGCCTGTTTCCAGCGGATTATTTCCATTCCCGGGGATCAACCTGTTGAAGAGTTGTCAATCTATCCTAATCCATGCCGGGATCAACTTTTTATTGCTATACCCGGAAGTATGCAATCGGAGCGTTTTTCGTTTTCCCTCACTAACAGCAGTGGAATTGTTATTTGTAACCAATCACTATCCGTCGGTATCGCCGAACAGGTTATTGACCTGGGATCTGTCCCAAATGGATTTTACCTGGCCAGGTTACAGGATCAAAATGGAACGATGCATTGTTATAAACTTTCAATTGTTAAATAGTTTTTTTAAAGTCCTGGTCGGATAAAGCCGGCTGGGTGTATTTTTAAAGTTGAAAATAGAACAATTCTTATATCTCACTTGTACACTTTATATCTAACAGTTAAACTTTCTCACAGCCTGTCTGGCTTGTAGTCCTTTAGTCTTCTCTTGTCTGCTTTTATATCCGATGAAAAACATCTGATTTTCATTGTTTTCACCCTGTTACTTTTTAAGTTTTAGCCTATTAATTGTAAACATTCCCAGGCAAGGAACTATTCAGGGTTTATCGACAGAAAATGAACTTCATTACACAGAGGTTATTTTTGTTTTTGCTTTTCATGTTGCTTTCGGTATCAGGGATACAGGCAGCATGGTTTTCGCGTGTTCCGGTTGAAGTTGAACAGCCAGATGGAAGCAGTGTAAATTGTTTCATGTCCGGCGATGAATACTATCAGTGGATTCATGATGCAGAAGGATTCACTTTGCTGCCAAACCCGGAAGGATTCTATTGTTATGCCATTCAGGATGGAGGTGAGTTAAAAGCCGGGAAATACCGTTTTGGTGCTGTTAATCCTGCAGAAGTTGGCCTTCAACCCCATATAAACCTGCCCGAATCTGATTATCAGAACAGGCGTTCATCATGCAACCTGCTGACCGGTCTGCCTGCTACTGCTCCCAGGACTGGACTGATGAATAACCTGGTCATCTATATCCGTTTTTCTGATGATCCGGAATTTACAACCAGCCGTCAATCATTTGATGATCTATTCAATGCAGTCCAGGGGAATTCGCTGAAATCCTATTATTCAGAAGTCTCTTACAACTTGCTGAATATCAATTCGGGACATTTTCCTGCCTGCAGCCCTTCTGTTAACCGCTCCTACCAATCGGTTCATCCCAGGGGATACTATCTTCCTTTCCATACCGTGAATAATCCGTTGGGTTATGCTAATGATCAGGAACGCATTGAAAGAGAACACCACTTACTGAAGAGTGCTATCGAATGGATATTGATCAATTCCCCGATTCCATCTACATTGAACATCGATAATGATAATGATGGAAATGTTGATAATCTTACATTCATCACAAAAGGGGATCATGGTTCCTGGTCGCAGGTGCTCTGGTCGCATACCTGGCAACTGTTTTCCTATGATGTGATGATTAACGGTAAGAAAGTTTGGGGATATAACCTGCTGCCTGAATACCAGGCTGATGTAAAGACACTGTGCCATGAAATGTTTCATTCCCTGGGAGCTCCTGATTTATACCACTATACCAATGACGGGATTCAACCTGCCGGCTCCTGGGACCTGATGGAATCTGGCTCCGGTCATATGCTTTCCTGGATGAAATACCGGTATTCCGGTCATTCATGGATCAATGAAATTCCTGAAATCTCCGCATCAGGAACCTATACCCTCAACCCTGCTACCCAGGCTACCGGGCAATGTTTTAAAATTCATTCTCCATATTCTGAATCTCAATTTTTTGTGATCGAATATCGAATACAGGAAGGTAATTTTGAGTCCTTATTGCCGGGTTCAGGTTTACTGATTTACAGGGTTGATACCAGTCTTAATGGCAATGCAGCAGGCCCCCCTGATGAAGTCTATATTTACCGGCCAAATGGTACCCTTACCTACAATGGGTTTCCATCGAGTGCGAATTTCTGTATGGAAACCGGCCGGACAGCCATCAATGATGCTTCCAATCCGTCTGCTTTTCTGCAGGACGGCTCCGCAGGGGGATTACAGGTTTTTGATATAAGCCAGGCAGGGAATACCATCAGTTTTAAAGTACAAATGAATGATGTGCCCCCTCCATCAGACTTTGCGGCAGAGGCTTTGATTGAAGGAGAAATTAGCCTTCACTGGCTGAGAAATTCCCGGGGAAATTCGGTTTTGCTTGTTAAGAATTCATCCAATACCTTCGGAAATCCTGTGAAAGGTGTTGTTTTTCCTGTTGGGTCAAGTATTCCCGGAGGAGGTGAAGTAATTGCCTCAGGGGAGATGGATGCCTTTATTCATAATGGATTGGGAAGTCATGAAACCTGCTTTTACAAAATATATTCAATTGGCGAGGGTGAAGATTATTCTGACGGAGTACTGATATCAGCTACCACACTTTGCGGGTCATCATCTATCCCTTATATTTCTGGTTTTTCAAATGGAAATTTCCCTGACTGCTGGAGCTTTCAGCATGGAGGTGATGCAACCACCGATAATTGGGATCTTATTGCAACCAATAATGCTGGTGGAACAGGATACGAACTGAGATCCACCTTTCAGCATGCAGATCAGGGGGTGACACGAGCAATACTGCCTGCACTAAATACTACTGGAATTGCTGAACTGGAGATTCAATTCAGGCATACTTTCGATGACTGGGCCAGTGGTGCCACGCTCAGAATTCAGAGCAGCAGTGATGGTGTGAACTGGATCAATGAAGATTGGTCGCTGAACAGTAAGTCGAACCAGACAGTTGGACCACAGCAGATTACAGCATTAATAACGAATAATCTTAATCTTAGCCATACTTACATCGCCTTCACTGTTGAAGGAAATCTTTTTAAGTATGATTACTGGTATATTGATGATGTTTCCGTGAAAGTTCATGGAATGATCCCTGTGATGGTGGATGCAGAAGCTTTTCCTCCTCCGGGCGGACAAGTGGAAGGGATTGGATCCTATAATTATGGCGATGAAGTCAGTCTTGTTGCAACCTCAAGCGAAGGCTGGGGATTTCTGAACTGGACGGAGAATGGTGTGCCGGTCTCCACCCACCAGGAATTTACCTTTGCAGCTACAGAGCGATCCTTGTTAGCCAATTTCAGTACAACAGATGCCAGCCTTGGGGTTGAGATCATTCCTCCATTATCCGGCCTCGTAAATGGTCCGGGTGTTTACCCGATCGGAAGTTTTGTGAATCTTCAGGCTACTCCAAAACAGGGATTTGATTTTGATGCATGGAAACTGGGGGATTCAATAATTTCTCATTCATCAGCAATCATGATTCAGTTGGAGAAAACCACCAATCTCACCGCTGTTTTCGCCATACATCCGGTCGTGACCTATTTAGTGAATCTGCAGGCAGGCCCTGTTGAAGGCGGAGTGGTTGTTGGAGGGGGTGAAGTGCCTGAACATGATCTTCGCACCGTATTTGCCTTGCCCTATGCCGGCTGGATTTTTGACTCCTGGCGGGAAGAAGATGCTATACTTTCTTTTCAGCCAGGGTTTACTTTTGTGGTTGAGAGGGATTATGCTCTTAAAGCTGTTTTCAGGCAACTTATAACAATCGATGCATTGGCAACGCCTGCAGAAGCCGGCTTTGTTAGTGGTTCAGGTGATTTTCTGTCAGGTGATCCGGTCACACTGATGGCTTATTCCCAGGATGGCTGGAAATTTAAAGGCTGGTCGCTGAATGGATTTATCCTGTCTGACGATTCCTCGTATACATTTCCTGCTTCTTTCGATTGTATGCTGAATGCTGAATATGAAAGGAATTTAGGGCATGAGGAGTTGGAGCATCAGCCGTTTAATCTGTTCCCTAACCCGGTTATCGGAAATGCACAGTTGGAATTGCCGTCAGGCTCTGTAATTCAGTCAGTAAGTGTTTATACCATAAGCGGGCAGCTAGTCTTTCAACAGCTACCAGGCAATAATACTTCTTCGCTGAGCTTGGATTTATCTTCATTACTTCCAGGTTCCTATATTCTCAGGGTAACATCAGTCAATGGTGAGGTAAGAAAGAAATTATTTATCAAAGCAATCTCCGGCCGGGCATCCTTCTGATTGTATTGATTTCAGCAGTCTCAAAGTATTGTTATTGTTTTATCCTTGCTGAAATATGCATATAAATGTGATTTGTATTTATTAACTTTGATAACAGTTTATTCCACTATTTCAACTTAAATATCTGCCTCATGAAATCCTCTTTCATTACCTTATTGTTAGTGTTCTTATTATGTAATATTTATGCTCAACCGCAGCAGGTTCCATTACCGGAGAAATTCAGGAAACAATACAGGCCGGCATCATTAACTCCAGGCAAAACCAATGTGCATTCTGAATCATCATTTGCACCTGCCTGGTATCCGGCTGAAACAGTTGGCACCACTTATTATGACCTTCAGTCGGAATGTTGCTCACCATCAGGCAGAGTATTGTATTTTGAAAACGGAACAATTTCTACCGTCTGGACGCAGTCGTTTGATACCCTGGACTTTTCTGATATTGGAACCGGTTATGCACATCATGATGGAGATTTATGGTCAGAGCCCCCAACCCAAAGAATTGAAACTGTTCCTACCAGGGATCCGGTGATTGCTGAACTAAATGGGGGAGAGGCTGTCCTGGCATCAAGATATCCCTTTGGAGCCTTGCATATGAGTAAACGGCCTGTTGCAGGGACAGGTAGCTGGGAAGAATCGGATTTGCCGTTGCCGGCTGATGTAACAGGACTTATTCACCCTAAAATGGTAACCAATGGATTTAACCATAGTATCCTCCATGTGTTGTCGCAAACCTTAACCGTTGCAAAGGGTGGAGTTCCCTATCAAGGACAGGATGGAGCATTGCTTTATCAGCGTTCTTCTGATGGCGGACAAAGCTGGGATATCCAACCCATGGTGATTCCGGGTACCGGCAGTGATTCCTATAATGGATTTTCACCCGATACTTATGCTATGGCTGCTCCTTTTGGCAATAAGCTGGCTTTTGTGGTGGGTGATCCCTGGAGTGACCTGTTTGTCATGATATCAGAGGATAACGGACTGACATGGGAAAAAACAGTGCTATGGCAGCATCCCTATCCTTTCTGGAATGGAGAAGAACTCGATACAATTTATTGTCCGGATGGTTCGGTACATCTGGCTTTTAATCCTGAAGGTGTGTTGCATGTAGTATTCGGCCTAACCAGCTATTATTCTGATGGAAATAATGTTTACAGGGATCCCTATGTTGGGGGTATCGCGCAATGGAAAGACGGTCAATCCACCTGGACTACCGGGGATTTATATACCTGCCTGTCACCGGAATTGCTTGAATGGGAAGGAAGCCTGATAGGGAGTCATTTAATTGATTGGGATGGGAATGGAGAATGGAATATTTTGGGGAATTTCGGTGAATATGGGGTTGGACCTATCAGTTTTCCTCAGATTTCCTTCTTTGATGATGGTGTGCAATACCTGGTGATGTCAAGTATAGTGGAGAATTATAATAATGGAATTCAGGATTATCGCCATTTGTTATGCAGGAGCTGCTATTTTGGATCAAACTGGGGAACAACTGCTGACCTAAACGATGATCCTGTTTATTTTTTTAGTGAATGTGTTTATCCTTCAATATCTTCAAGACCAAATTATTTTGAAATTTATTTTGGGTTCCAGCAAGATCTTAATCCTGGCCTTAGTATAAGCGGTGATGGTGATGTTTTTTCTGAAAATGAATGGATGATTGGAATTCTTGAAGCTCCAATACCAGGCCCATATGTCAATCTTTCACTTACTTCATTGCCTACTGAAGGAGGTATAACATATGGAAGTGGCATTTATTTATTTGGAGAAGAAGCAACAATAGAAGCTCACCCAAATCCGGGATGGGAATTTGTATGCTGGACTTTTGGTCTTGATACCTTATCAACGGATTCAATTTACACATTCTATACAGGATGGGCCTGGTACATTACTGCTCATTTCAGATTGATTGCAGGTTCAACCGATAATTTTGCCGATCCTGTTCTGGTTTTCCCCAACCCTGCTTCAGATCAACTGAACTTCAGGTTGCCTGAGTGTTACCATGGGCAATCGGTGAAGCTTTCCCTTTCAAATATTCAGGGGATCAAGATGATGGAAAAAGAGTATAAAACTGACACCCTCAAATGGCTGAACATTGCTTCTTTTCCACCCGGTGCTTATTTGCTGATGCTCACCTTCGAAGATGGCACAGTTCACAGGCAGAAGCTGGTACTGAAGTAATTCAGGGTTAATGTGAAATAATAACTTTCCCGGTTATTGGTTTTCTGTCGGGTAGCTGTATGCTGTAGAGATAGGCGCCAGCTGAAAGATTGGATGCATCCAGAAAGACATTGGAATCGTTCCCTTTCGATTGCCTGATAAGGTTTCCGGAATAATTGAATAAGCTGAACAGATAAGGCTTCTCAGTTTTATTCTCAAAATAGATTCTTGTCTGTGATATGACCGGATTTGGAATAACAATGGAACCCATATTTCCATATTCAAAATAAGGAATAGCAATGATTCTGCTATATCCTTGTCCACCCAGTTCCAACCTGTAATAATTGATCTTATTCTTAACCGGGAATTCATCAGTAAATGAATAAGGGACAGGGGATTCAGAACTTCCACAAATACCGGAAATTTCACCAATGGTTTCGAAATGTATGGTATCCTCCGAACGTTGAATGAAGGTGCCATTACAGGTTTGGCCGGAGGAAATTGTCCATTGGAGCAGCACTTTTTCATCCGAGGCTTTCCCAATGAAACCTGACAATATAAGTGACTCCTGTGCCAGTAAAGTCACAGTTAGTAATAGGGCGGGCAGTATGATCAGGAAAGGTTTCAGACAATTGTTGTTTAAGTGAATAAACAATCATCAACGCTTATGGTTCAGAATTGAAGCAAGACTTCTTCTGTCCTGGCTAACATCTCATCAGTAAAATCAAGGTGAGTTACGAATCGGATAGATTGTGGAGAAAGTGCCAGGGCATGAATATCGTGCCTTTTCAATTTCTGAAGTAGTTCCTGGGCAGGGAAGGCGGGATCTACATCGAAAAAGACGAGGTTACTCTCAATGGGTATCACTTTTTCAACAAATGGAAGTTTTTCCAGGATATTCCCTAATTGGCGTGCCCTGCGGTGATCATGTTTCAACCGTTCTACATGGTGGTCCAGGGCGTAAATTCCTGCCGCAGCCAGTATCCCTGCCTGTCGCATTCCTCCTCCGAATACTTTACGAATCCTTCGGGCAGAATGAATAAAGCTCTTTGAACCTATAAGCACTGACCCAACTGGTGCACCCAATCCTTTGGAAAGGCAAATGGAGATGCTGTCAAATATCTTTCCGAAGTCCAGGGGTGTCTCAGTTGTTTCAGCCAGGGCATTAAACAACCGGGCGCCGTCCAGGTGATATTTCAGGTCATTTGCTTTGCAAACCTTTGCTATATCTATTAATTCACTGAAATCATAGATAGAGCCGCCACCCTTATTCATTGTGTTTTCAACGGCAACCAGACGGCTTAATGGACGATGAACATCATTCACAGGGTTGATGTGATCTTTTACCTGTTTTGCATTGATTCTTCCCTTATCGCCTGGCAACAGGCATACCGAAGCCCCGGAATTCATTGCAATCCCTCCGCCTTCGTAGTAATAAATATGGGAAAGCTCATTGCAAATCACTTCATCACCCGGATGGGTATGAACTTTTATGGCGACCTGGTTGGCCATAGTGCCTGAAGCACAATACAAAGCGGCCTCCATACCAAACATTGATGCAACTTTAGCTTCCAGTTCATTCACCGTTGGATCATCACCAAAAACATCATCTCCCACTTCAGCTTTCATCATGGCATCAAGCATCCCGGGTGTTGGACGGGTAACAGTATCACTTCTCAGATCTATGAACATCGGTTATTTGGAATAAAGTGGGTTTAACTTCTTGATAATGAGATTGAATTGAAATTTTATAGTTTTCATCTTTGGGATCAGTTACTGGTATTTACCAGCGCATCCCGAAGCTGATTCATGGCTTTTTTCAGGATTTCAATGGGACACCCGATATTGAGACGCATAAATCCTTCGCCTCCCTGTCCGAACATTATGCCCGGGTTCAATCCCAGCTTCGCCTTTTGAAGAAAGAAATCATTCAGCTCCTTGTCGTTCAAACCGAGTGCCCGACAATCCAGCCAGACAAGAAATGTGGCTTCCGGTCTGAGCATTTTTATAGTGGGGATTTCAGTCTCCAGGAAATGCTGAAGATAATCCAGGTTCTTCCCAAGGTATGCCATTAATTGACGGGTCCAGTCATAGCCTTCTGTATAAGCTGATTCAGATGCTATATTTCCAAATACGGTGCCCAGTCCGATATGCAGGTGATCGAGTGTTTGTTTGAACTTCTTCCTGTATTCTTCATTGGAAATAATCACAGCGGAAGTGGACAGCCCGGAGAGATTGAAGGTTTTACTTGGCGCAATGGCTGTCAGGGTCAGCTCTGCAACCTTTGGAGATAAGGAGGCCAGTGGAATATGCTTATAAGGGTCATAGACAAGATCGCAATGGATTTCGTCGCTAACCATGATGATGTTGTAACGGATACATATCTCAGAGAGCTTTTCAAGTTCCTCCCTGGTCCATACCGAGCCACCGGGATTATGAGGACTGGAAATAATGATCATTTTAGCACCGGAAGAGGCTTTTTCTTCCAGGTCGTCAAAATCCATACAAAGCCTTCCGTCTCTGAGCTGCAAGGGGTTATTGAGTAGTTCCCTTCCATGATCTGTAACCGCATTGAAGAAAGGAAAATAGACGGGCGGTTGCACGATGATTTTATCCCCGGGTTCTGTAAAACTCAGTACCGCCATATTTACAGCCGGAACCACACCCGGACTGAAGCTGATCCAGTCTTTTTCAACTTTCCAATCATGATGTAGCAATTCCCATTCAATGATGGAATGATAGAAGCCATCGGGCCTCATGGGATATCCCAGGATTTCGTGATCCAGTCTTTTTTTAAGCTTTTCGATAATGAAACCAGGGGTCCTGAAATCCATATCTGCAACCCACATAGGGATAATGTCACCAGAGCCGAGGAATAATTCAGCAGCATCTGCTTTTATGCAGTCCGTTCCCTTCCGGTTGATGATTTCATCAAAAGAGTAATTCATAGTGTAACAGAGAGTGTCCTAAATGAAAAGCAAATATACATATATACCCCGGAAAACTCTTTTTAAAGCTAATGCCTTCTTGGAGGGGTGCTGTATGTACAATTCGATTATTTTTGTTTACGATCAACTGAGGATTTCATGAGAACATCACCACTTTCACTTCTGTCCCGAAAATATTATTTTGATGACACCCCTTTCATCAAGTTGATGAGAAAGCGCATCTATCATGTGTTATTGATTGCCAGTAATTATGATTCTTTTATCCTTGAGAGTGATGGTAGGATAGAGGAGCATATTTTCAATGAATACGTATCACTGAACCTGCGATATCCTCCGCAGTTCATCCAGGTTCCCAGTGAAGATGAGGCCTTTTCTGCCCTTGCCCGCGAAAATATTGACCTTGTCATCTGTATGCTCACCCTGGATGAGTTGGATACTTTCGGAATGGCCAAAAAAATCAAGCGGATCTATCCTGAAATCCCCATCGTCGTGCTCACTCCATTCTCCCGTGAAGTCTCGCTGAAATTGAATCACGAGGATTTGAGCGTTATCGATTATGTATTCAGCTGGCTTGGAAACCCAGACCTGCTTTTGGCCATTATCAAGCTGATTGAGGATAAAATGAATGCAGAGCATGATACCTCAGAAGTGGGCGTTCAAGTCATATTGCTGGTAGAGGACTCAGTGCGTTTTTATTCGAGCTATCTGCCAAACATCTATAAAATTATTTTCAATCAATCAAATGCCTTCATGACAGAAGGCCTGAATGAGCATCAGCAGATGCTGAGAAGAAGGGGCCGCCCTAAAATCCTGATGGCTACCAACTATGAAGAAGCTACTGCATTATATGATAAATACAGGCATAACCTGCTTGGGGTCATTTCAGATATCAGCTATAAAAGAGCAGGCAAGGAAGATCCGGAGGCTGGGTTTAAGTTTTTGAGCCATGTAAGGGATAAAGATGAATTTGTTCCTTTCCTTTTGCAGTCATCTGATACACATCTTAAACCAAAAGCCCTGGAGAAAGGGGTGGGCTTCCTCGATAAAAACTCCAAGACTCTTTCCATTGAGTTGAGAAACTTTATGATGGAATATTTTGCTTTTGGTGATTTTGTATTCATTGACCCGAAAACAAATAAGGAGATTATGCGTGCTCCTGATCTCAAAGCTTTACAGCAACGCATTTTTGAAGTACCAGACTTTTCACTTGAATACCATATTTTTCGAAATCATCTTTCAAAATGGCTGTATGCCAGGGCTTTATTTCCATTGGCGGAGTTTTTTAAGGATGTCAGACCGGGAGATTTTCCTGAATTGGAAGATATCCGCAGGTTTATCTTTGATTCCATTGCAGGTTACAGGTTGAATAAGGGCAGGGGTGTGATCGCCCAGTTCAACAGGGAAAATTTTGATGAATATGTGAGTTTTACCAGGATTGGCGAAGGGTCTATCGGTGGGAAAGCACGTGGATTGGCATTCCTCGATTCCATTATTAAAAAGAACCGGCTTTTCGATAGTTTCCCTGATGTAGCTATCAGTATCCCTCAAACGGTGGTTCTTTGTACTGATATCTTCGATGAATTCATGGAAGATAATGACCTGTATAAAATTGGCTTGTCGAATCTTCCTGATGCTGAAATATTGAACTATTTTGTAAATGCCAGGTTGCCACTGCGACTGCATGATGAACTGGTGGCTTTTATTCATGTCGGGAACCGACCCATTGCCGTGAGATCGTCAAGTTTGCTAGAAGATAGCCATTACCAGCCTTTTGCCGGGGTTTATTCAACCTACATGGTGCCCCAGGTTCCGGATGATGACAGGTTGATGCTTGAATTATTGAGCAATGCCATCAAAAGTGTATATGCCTCGGTCTTTTTCCATGATAGCAAAGCTTATATGGCTGCAACCAGCAACCTGATTGATGAAGAGAAGATGGCAATTGTGCTGCAGCAGGTATCCGGGACTCAATACGGAAACCGGTTTTATCCTTCATTTTCAGGAGTGGCGCGCTCTATTAATTTCTACCCCATTGCCCCTGAAAAAGCAGAAGATGGTATTGCCAGTATTGCTCTTGGATTGGGGAAATATATTGTGGATGGAGGTGTTTCCCTGAGGTTTTCTCCTCGTTATCCAAAAAAAATATTACAACTTTCAACGCCTGAAATGGCTTTAAGGGAGACACAGAAACATTTCTATGCCCTTGATCTTACTCCTGATAGTTTCTACACATCTGTTGATGACGGGATCAACCTTATCAAGCTGAAACTGGATGCTGCTGAAGAGAACCAGGCCTTCCGGAATATGGTTTCTACTTATGATTTCAATAGCCAGATGATGCGTGAGGGAATTATTACTGAAGGAAAGAGGGTGGCTACTTTCGCCAATATCCTGAATCATAATTCATTTCCGCTTGCCGAAATCCTTGCTAATTGCCTTGAAATGGGACAGTCAGAGATTGGTAAGCCGATTGAAATTGAATTTGCTGTTGAGCTGAATCGTCCGGCCGGATTGCCAAAAGTGTTTAATCTTTTACAGGTCAGGCCTATCGTGGATAGTAAGGAAACAGTGGATGCTCACCTGGAAGATATTACCTATAATGAAACGATCCTCTATTCGCATGAGGCTCTGGGAAATGGTATTATCACTGGACTAAAGGATGTTGTATATGTCAAGCCCTGCGGTTTCGATCCTGCCCGGAATCCGGAAACCGCTTTGCGTGTGGCTGCTTTGAATGAGAAGTTCTCTGCTGAAAAACAGTTTTATGTACTGGTAGGTCCTGGGCGCTGGGGTTCCAGTGATCCCTGGTTAGGCATCCCGGTGAAATGGCCCCAGATATCTGCAGCCAGGGTAATTGTTGAATCAGGCCTTGAGAATTACCGCATCGACCCCAGCCAGGGAACCCATTTCTTTCAGAACCTGACCTCTTTTAAGGTGGGATATTTTACGATTCATCCCTATATCAATGACGGATTTTTTGATGTGGAATTCCTGAATAAATTTCCAGCCATCTATGAAGATGAGTTGGTCCGTCATGTAAGGTTTGACGAAGAAATCCTCGTAATGATCAATGCACGGAATAACCTGGGAGTGGTGATGAAACCGGGTTCGGGAGAAAAGGTGGATAACCTGGATTGATATTTCTGGCAGGCGCTTTCTTTATTTTATTCAATGATCATGACACCCTGCGGTTTATGAATCATTGCGTCCATACAAAGACAGGAGTGAACGGGAAGTATAGCGATCAGATCTCCCGGCCGTAACTTATTTCCTCCCTCAAGACGAATAATGCCATGTTCCTGTGAAAGTGAAGAAACATATCCCAAGTTCCCTGAGGTTTCCCATCCATCCTGTGTTAGTTGAACAGCCAGTCCATAAGTCAATACTCCTATTTTTAGATTCAGGCTTTCTTTTGACAGGTGAACGGCCCCTCCATAGATCACTGCTTCTGCTCTTTCCGGGTGCACAGCTACCACAGGACAGGCCAATGCAAGGGCAATATCCGTCAGACTGCATGAACCAAGTTCCGACTGCATCAGGTCATAAAAAACAAAATTTCCCGGCCTGATTTCATCGATTCCCGGATATGGGTCAAATAAACTGCAGGAAGGGGTATCGCCTGTTGAGCAGATCATTTCCGGGTAAAAAGGCTGGTACTTTTGCTTGAGACGAAGCATCATTTCCCCGGCCTCTACCTGGAATTTCATGATCTCCGCCATGTCTTTCGCAGCATAGGTTTGTCCTGTATGAGTAAGAAATCCCTTAAATACCATCAATGAGTTCTGCCTGGAAGCATCCAGTATGGCATCAATGGATATTGAGTCATTCGGATCAACACCGGTTCTGTGATACCCTGTATCGATCTTAATGAAGAAACCTGCCTGGTTAGTCATATGCCCGGCAAGAACAGCCATCGAATAGGCAGATTCAACGAGTACATTCAGGGAAACAGTAGCAGCCAACCGGTTGATTTCCTCTAATTCCCTCAGGTTAACAGGGAATGCAATAGTGATATCATTCCAGCCTTCATCGGCAAAGGAGGTGGCCATCTGCAGGGAAGTTACCGTGATAGCATTCACACCTGCAGCTCTGAACCAGTTCCCGATTTCTGCCGATTGATGGGTTTTAAAATGGGGCCGGAAGCTGACCTGGTTCATCCGGGCATGATCTGCCATTCTTTGAATATTATTCAGGCAGATATTCTTGTTGATGAGTAAGGTTGGTTTTTTTACTGAATCCATAAGTGAAGTTTTCCAGGGTGTAAAATTGGTACTTTTGTATACTTAAATCCAGAAGTATGAAAAAAGTTTTAATTATTCCATCAATTCTCCTGTTATCACTGTATTTCACCGCCTGTAACAAACAGCAAAAAACCGGTGAATCTAATGTAACTCAAAGGATTCAATATGATGTTTCAATCATAAGTCCTGATCCTGAATTTGACTGGTGGGTCCAGAATATTGAAGGTTCTGGGCGGGAAGCATTTGTAAAAAATCTGCTGGGAGCAGTGTCAGATGGGTCAGTAAAAGCCTATGATTTCTTTTCATATAAACCTTTAACTTCAGCTGAGATCAAGGATATATTTAAAAGGACGGATACCATTGCCCTCGAAAGGCCTGATCCTCCTCATGAACTGGTAGATACTGTGCTTGTTCATGAATTGTCCATCAATGATATCAGCAGAATCCGATTCCTGGAAGAGTGGAACATGGACAGTAAAACACTGGCCTTTGATAAAAAAGTGGCCGGAATTTGCCCTTTGGTGGAGGTATTCACAGATAGCGGTGAATCCAAAGGATTTAAACCTTTATTCTGGGTTTTCCTGGATAAAAAGTACCCTGAAGCATTTAAATTAAGCAAGTAAATAAGGAAGATGATAAATGACCCTTACAGGATTCACAGGTTTGGGAATGGTATACGACTGGTTCACAGGCAAATCAATGGACCGGTTGCCCATTTCGGTGTGATAGTGAATGCAGGTTCACGGGATGAAACCCCGGATGAGCAGGGATTAGCTCATTTTATTGAGCATATGATATTTAAAGGGACCCTGAAGAGAAATTCCTTCCAGGTGATTAATAGCCTGGAAAATGTCGGGGCCGATATGAATGCCTTCACAACCAAGGAAGAAACCTGTGTGTATGCTTCCTTTCTTTCTCAGCATACTTCACGGACCGTAGAGGTGTTATCTGATATCCTTTTCAATTCAACCTTCCCCGATGAAGAGATGAAGAAGGAAAGATCTGTGATTATTGATGAAATCAACAGCTACAAGGATAATCCATCGGAATGGATCCATGATGAATTTGATGAAATTCTGTTCCCCGGGCATCCGCTGGGTATGAATATTCTTGGAACACCGGCAAAACTTAAAAAATATACAAGAACTGACCTGGTTAGTTTTATAGGGAGAACTTATGCTACTGACAGGATGGTATTGAGTTTCGTTGGAAATGTACCCTTCTCAAAGATCCTGAAATTAACCGAAAAGTACTTCGGATCTATGGCTGAACGTTCATTTAGCAGTAGCAGGCAAAGTCCCGGACAATACCTCAGGAGTCACACAACAAGGAAATTCG
The DNA here is from genome assembly GCA_016707785.1 of Bacteroidales bacterium. Taxonomy (NCBI): domain Bacteria; kingdom Pseudomonadati; phylum Bacteroidota; class Bacteroidia; order Bacteroidales; species Bacteroidales bacterium. The sequence goes on from JADJGZ010000027.1 coordinate 22,279, forward strand.
GCCGTCACCAGGCGCATCTTATATTAGGGAACAGGGCTTATGATTACCTGCATCCTCATCGTATCCAGATGGCCTTACTGAATAATATGCTGGGAGGTCCCTCCATGAATTCAATCCTGAACCTGGCTTTACGCGAGAAACATGGTATTGCCTATAACCTGGAATCCAACTATCAGCCACTCTCTGATACCGGTTTGTTTAGTATCTATCTAGGCACAGATGAAAAAATGATCGAAAAGGCTATTGAGCTGGTGGAAAAGGAACTAAAACTGCTGCGTACAAAACAGCTGGGAACAAACAGGATGAAGATTGCCCGGGAGCAGTTGAAAGGTCAGCTGGCGATTTCAATGGAGTCCATGCAGAATGAAATGATTACAGCAGGAAAGAGTTTATTGGTCTATAATAAAATTGATACCCTGGAAGAGATCATCCGAAAACTTGATGCAGTCCAGCCTGTTCAGCTGATGGAAGTAGCCAATAAGGTTTTTGATCCGGATAGCATGAGTCTCCTGGTTTTTAACCACCAGTGATCTTGTCACTCAGTCTGACAACTCCCATTTACCTTCTGAGTATTTAATCTTGTCCAGGTATCGGCTAATATCGGCAGCCTGATCATCATTGCTTTCAATAACCAGATCAGCAACTTCCAGGTAAGGGCCCATCTCTTTTAGGGGTTGATCTTTACTCTTCCTGATCATCAGGATGAATAAACCGGGAATCACCAGATCTCTCAGTCCCCGGCTCTCACAAACGATAGGTTCACCTTTCCAGTAGTTTTCAAGAAAGAACCGGAATGCTTCAAGCCGGTGGCTGTCTGTTGAGCGGATATAGTAGACATTGCGGGCATCGGACTGAATCATCTGAATAGTGTCTTTTTCTCCGGATGTCCGGGTTTCCTCCTCAATACTCCAGGGAGATTCAGATTCTTTGTCACCTGAATGATTTCCATGGAAAGATTCTTCTCCGGTTTTGAGGCGGGTAAATTTTAGTCCGATGACAGGATGGAGCGTTGCATGTTTCCTGATCACAGCACAGGCCAGTGTAGTCTTCCCGGAATGTCTTGTATTCCCTCCAATCAAAAGGATTTCGGGCAAACTGATCAATTCATCAAAGGGTTTTGGAAGGTGATAATTCTTATGGTTGTTCATTCCTTAACTCAGTCAGGAAATGATTGAATTCATCAGTCATGATCCGATCTACCCTTTGATGGAAATGCTGGAAAGCTTTGATGAGTTTTATACCATCGGCGGTGAGGTGTGTACTGCCACCATCTGCGCCACCCCGGCTGGCTTCAATGATTTTGAATCCTAACTGGCTTTCTATTTTCTTTAAATCATTCCAGGTGCGCCGATAGGTGATCCCCAACTCTTCGCAAGCCTGGACAAGGGAGCCGCAGGATTCGATTTTTTCCAGGATCTTCCATTTTCCATCTCCCAGGATACCCTCTCCCAGGTCGTTGGATAACCAGATTTTATAGGCAGGTTGAATATTGCTGAATTTCTCCATGATTTGAAAACTTATTGGTTTCAAAGTTACGATTCAGTTGAAATTCAAATAGCTCAATTGAAAAATATTCCAAAGAAAATTTAAATTGTTGAATTGGTGCAGGCACAACTCTTCGCAAAGGGATGATTGTCATCATTAATAGCAAAATAAGGATTGAATTCGGGTAATTTTTTGTATATTTAGCTTTAGTTTTTCTGATAAGGGCGGTTGTATATATATGGTTTTGAATGCACTCTGGGAATTGTATACTTCTGCAGAATAGGTTTGCGAATGATCTTATACGGAACAAGCTCAGCATAATTATCTAATCAAAAGTTTAAAAATGAATAGATACCGATGTTTTAATTGCAAACCTTAGAAAATACTGCTCCATGAAAAAAGAAATTCAGCTCGTTGAAATCTCAATGTCGCTAATTATAGCGTTTGTGATATTAGTCTTTTTTTCTGCCTGCCAGAAAGATGATTCTTCTAACCCTGAGCCAGTTAATGTAAAACTCATTGGAAGTGGAACAGTTGGCCCCACTGGGGAGTCATTAATGCTGAAGATGTTGTATTGGAGATACCAAAATCCTGTTTTACTTCAGAACAGGAAATCAAGGTTTACCAATCTGATGAGCAAACTGCCTTTGGAGCGGAAAGTGTATCAGGGCAATTTTACATTAAAGGATTACCCGATACCTATTCAAAACCACTCAGGATCAGTATTAAATACTCGGGTTCTCTCGCCAATGAAAGTTATATTGCATTTGGCGACTACTACTATTGCCATTCCCCTGTGGATACCATCCAACTGTATAAAATGCTTCCGGCAGAGGATTCATCCGGATACCTTGTATCATACATTTCTCCTGTTGTTGGAGGGAAAGCCAATACGCCACGTTACCAGGGAGTATGGGGATTACCGGTTTGCTTGATTTCAAATTATTATACATACACAACCAACCATTTCCAAATACGGTTCCCATTTCAGTACTCTGGTGTTCAAGGCGTGGAAGAAATTGGTGATGGGTTGGAAGGTGCGTTTGACAGCCTGACAAAATGGACGTTTCGTAATAGCAGGACTAAATATCCAATCGAGGTTACTATCATGAATTTGCCACCCAAAGTCTATGGACAAGGAGGCAGAGAAGCCCCATATGGAGTGAATGACGGGGTCATTCAGATTAATTCTGGTATTATGAACAACCATGAACTATGCCGGACCATAGGTGCTCACGAGTATTTCCACCTTGTGTTGGGATATTACTCAGAGAGTCATGATTACGACTGGCCACAGGATGCCTGTTGCACATGGTTTGAATCCTACTTTGCAAATAATCCTTCTACTTATCTTTCACCCACACGTGCTGGTAGGGAAGGAGCGCCATTCGACGGACTTCAGGCGGGTATAGTATCTTTCGGTGCAGATGAACATGGGTATGGAGCTTCTTCTGTTATAAAATATATCGCTAAAACCTGGGGTATTGATGCGATCAGGATGATCTGGGAAGCCGAGTATTCCCAGGGACAGACCCCCTGCAACGGCATGAGGCAGCAAACTGCCTTGTATACAGAATGGTGGGGTGATTTTCTCAATGAATACTTTCTTGGAAATATTTATTCAGATATGGGTCCTCAATGGGCCAGCGTAAACTCTGGAACCACTCTCCGTACCGAAACAGATACTGTATTTTCATTTAAAAAATCTTTCCCTGATCTTTCAGGTTATATTTACCGTGTTGAATTGGAATATACTGGTTTCAAGGAAGAATCATCCCTTCAGTTAGCCCTTTCAGGTGCAGGTTCCGGGATGTATGTCTACAGCCTGACAGGGTCAAATCTTACCCTTCTGGGCAGTTCAAGGTACAGCTATACCATCAATGGGCTTAAGGAACTTCAAACCAGCGGGGCTAAAATCTATATCCTTATTTATAATGACCATAGCAATCCACCCAATTACCTTGGGTCATCCGATATCACTCTTTCCGGAAAAGTATCCAATTCGATGCCTCCTGACTTTACCTCAGCTTATGTTCGTATTGATTGCCGTACATCATATACCTGGGTATGTCCGGGATCCACTTATGATCAAGAGGATGGATTCTCCCTGTATTCTCATACGATGAATGGATCATTTACTGGAAATGTGTTCACCGGCAGTTATGATGACCAGAATTATTCCGATAGTGTGACCATTACTTTAGATCCGGTTTTACAAAGAATCGTAAGCATGAACATCCGTTTTCATCTGACACAACCCAATGGAGATTATTTAGATAAAACAGCCACTTGCAGTAATATCCCTTATTATACTTCAGGAGGAAACGGTATTACTTATTATAGTATCAACGGGATAGAAACCTGCAACAGAATTGATGAGTTGACTGGAATAGGAACCTTCCAGGGGTGTACCCGTACATTGAATAATTACTGGTGTACAACGGATGGACTTGATAATCTCATTGAAGTTAAATTTATGAAATAGTACTTCAGAGTTTATTGTTGAGCTGATCTTCAAAATAAAATTGTTCGAAAGAGGTTTATTTTTTTGGTATCAGCATCCCAATCCTTATTCCGAAGGTCATGAGCGTTCCACTATATCCATAGTCACCCCACCAGTCATTATAGATCCTGTGCAGACCACTGCTTTGATCATCAAAACTGAACCTGATTCCTGCGCCGGTATAAAAGTCGATATAAACTATGTCCTGAATTATCGCCTGTACTCCGGCTGTTGCGGTCATTCCAACCTTATAAACCCCGGTGGTGATAGGCCCGTTTTTAACAATGGTATAAGGTATTCCATTTTCAATGACCTCCTGGGCATAAAGCCGGGTGTCCTCGATGGAAAAGTACTGGAACATTGGGCCGTATCCCAGGTAAACGCCTTTTGGGAGAAGAGCATTCTGTCCCAGGTAGTACCTGTGCTGTAACTCCATTCCAAGACCCCACATATGATCATAACTCCACAGATTAGGGTTGTCCGGCGAAAGATATACCTGTGGGGAAACAATCAGCCATTGCGGTTTTGCTTTCTTCAGGCGGTAATCAAGGTCGAGCCGGATCCCACTAAGAATGGCATATTGAGGAACCAACCCGATAGACCTGTTTTTTTCCAGTTTAGGCAGGTCCTGGGCATTTAGGGAAGTGAAAAGGAGGAGGAAAAATCCTGCAAGAATAAACCTGGTTTGAAAATTATTGTTGGATAGCATAAATCTGGGTTAAGGGGTGACGGGAATTGTACTCAACTTTGTGAGACCGTTGGAGTTAATGGCATATTGATGAAAACCATTTGCCCCGATGATCAGGAGCCTGCCATTGGTATAAATGACATCTTCAGCTACAATATTATTTATATATTTAAGCTCTTTGGGATTGTTTTTATTGGAAACATCCAGCATTTTTAGTCCCTGGTCACATACGAATAAGGTGTCATTATGAATATCCAGCCCTTGTGGGCTTGACATGGCATAACTCGAGAGTAAATATGCATCATTCGGATTTTGAATATTGACCACCTGCATTTCATTCAATCCTCTCCAACAGGTTTGGTTGTTGGAGTTCAGGGTGATATAGGCATACCCGTTTTCTGCTACTACCGGGTCACAGGACCTGATGTGCTGAAATAAGGTAATTTTTGTGGGCTGAGCAGGGTTAGTAATGTCATAAATGTACATCCCTGATTGCGTTCCCAATAATAATTCATTGCCATATGGAAAGATTGTCTCAGCGCCAAAGCCAAGGTATTCATCATCCACTTTCACCGGTTCAGAGGGATTTAACAGCAGCGAGAAGGTTGACAGACTGCTTTCATTCACCACATAGAGATAATCTCCTACAATGGTGAAGCGGGCCAAAGATCCTCCTTCACCTGTTGTCCCTGTTTCGTTATCGTCCTTGCTCATTGAGCAGGATTGGCTGATGATAATGAGCAGTAATAGGTAGATGATATTTTTCATGATCGTATATTTCTGTATTTGAGTTTTGCTTTTCTTGTTCAATTGCTTCTTTATTGAAGATTAGCGTAAATCCCCCGTCCGCCAAGGCGGACACCCCCTTTTTGCAAAGGGGGACATTCTCAATCCCCATACGCCATCCGAAGCCAAAGGCTCCCCTTCGGGGCATTCGACATTCCAATCCAGAGGCTTCCATTTTGGTTATGTTCAAAGGTGTAACTTAATACCACTTATCTATAATCACCAAAAATCCCGTCCCCAAGGCACCCCCTTAAGGGGACATTCTCAATCCCCATCCGCCATCCGAAGCCAAAGGCTCCCCTTCGGGGCATTCAACATCCGCCATCCCACATTCAACATTCAACATTCAACATTCCACATCCGACATTCGACATCCCACATCCGACATCCGACATCCGACATCCGACATCCGACATCCCACATCCGACATTCCACATCCTAACTAGACTTTTCCCACCTTACAATAATCCCATTCTTAGGCCTGTATTTCTCGAAAGAACGGGCAGTCCAGAATCCATCGGGGGACGAAGGTTCAGGCAATGCATTACGCACCCTGCCTTTCACGGAGAGAGTACTGTTTTCGGTATCTACCTGTATTGCCACAAGATCAACCGCATTGTCAACATACATAATGGAGCCTTTAATAGCAATATCCACGCATCCGTCGATACGGACAAAACCTTTATTTACAGGGTTTGAGGGGTCAGTATTATCAAAAACATGGAAGCCCTTGTATTTTTCATTAATGAACAGGTAGTTATCTTTAATATAAATCTTGCCCGGGTTCTTAACCGGTGCTGATGATTCATACTTAATAGCCTGCTCCATATCACTTCTCGTGATAAACACCGGAGTGTATTCATAGTACACAGGTTCAGATCCCATGAATACCAATGAAACAAAGGCAAATGCGAGTAACATTATTTTTCTCATGATGCAGAATGATTGGACGCTTCAATAATAATGAGGCAACAAATTGCCTGGGAAGTTGAAAATAATCTGTAAACAGATTATAGGGGAGGACAGCATGAAAATAGTTGCATGATCCTGATTGAAAAATCAGGAGAAGCTAAAGAAAATAGAAGAATAAATCCAGTGGACGTAAATTTCAGATGAAGAGCAATTCTGGGACAGCCTTATCCCATCAGTTGCTTCCAGAGCAGATCTTTTAATTGCACCAGCCCTTGTTGGGTGTGAGAAGAGATAAAGACATGCGGAATTCTTGGCAAACTCTTCTTCATCATTGAGAGCATCTCTTCATCAAGGAGATCCGATTTTGTAATGGCCAGCACTCTCCCCTTGTCAAGAAGTTCGGGATTATACTGTTTCAATTCATTCAGCAGTATCCGGTATTCTTTGGTGATCTCTTTGGCATCGGCAGGAACCATGAAAAGAAGTACTGAGTTCCTTTCGATATGCCGCAGAAAGCGAAGTCCCAATCCGCGGCCTTCATGGGCCCCTTCAATAATTCCCGGAATGTCGGCCATTACAAAGGAACGGTCGTCGCGGTAGGATACGATTCCGAGGTTTGGCCTGAGAGTAGTAAAAGGGTAATCGGCAATTTCCGGTTTTGCAGCAGAGAGAACAGACAGCAAGGTTGATTTTCCTGCATTTGGAAATCCGACAAGTCCTACATCTGCTAAAATTTTAAGTTCAAATATCCTGTAACCTTCAATTCCGGGTTCACCGGGTTGAGCATATTTTGGAGCCTGGTGGGTAGGTGTTTTGAAATGGTCATTACCTAAACCCCCTCTTCCTCCGGGCAATACAATATGTTCTTCACCATTAGCAGTAACTTCGCAGATTACGTCCCCTGTTTCTTCATCCTTTACAAGGGTTCCAAGCGGTACCTCAATAACCTGATCGCGGCCCTGAGCACCTGTTTTAAGGGCAGATGAGCCGGAAACCCCGTCGCCTGCATAAAGGTGCCTGGTATATCTAAGGTGAAGCAAGGTCCATAGTTGAGAGTTTCCTCTAACAATAATATGGCCACCCCGGCCTCCATCTCCTCCGTCCGGTCCGCCCCTGGGGTTGATTTTGCTCCTGTGGAAATGAGCAGAACCAGAGCCACCCTTACCGGAACGGACAAATATCTTGATATAGTCAACAAAATTGGATGAGGCCATTGTATGTGTTTCAGATTATTCAAACCCTAACGGGCTTTCTTCATTTTTGCCTCGACAGATAAGCTTAATCGTTCAAAAATTTCTTCATTGGTACCCATTGCATCCATGATCATGTGTTTGTTCTGTCGTTGATACAACTCCATAACCCTGGTGGTTTTCGACTCGTACTCTTCCAGGCGGTGAATGATAAGTTCGGTGGACAAATCATAAGGCCTGGCCCTGTCGGAACGGCTCCTGCGGTCGAGGCGCTTGATCATTTCAAGGGTTGGGGCACTGAGCTCAATTACACAAGATACATTCATATTCATCCTTCTCAACAATCCATCAAGAATATATGCCTGGAGAACAGTTCTCGGGAAGCCTTTAAAGATGAATCCCTTTACATGGTTATGCATTTTTATTTCTCTCTCAATCAGCTGGATCACGATTTCATCAGGAACAAGATCCCCGAGGTCAATGATGTCTTTTACTTTTCTGCCGATTTCACTGTCTGCTTTAACTTCTTTCCTGAGAAGTGAACCAGTTGAGATATAGTAGAGATTAAATTTCTTGGCAAGCATATTTCCCTGGGTCCCCTTTCCAGAGCCTGGAGGGCCGGAAAGAATCAGGTTAAACCATTCTTTCTGAAGTGTCTGTTCAATTGATTTGGTAAGTCGTTCGGAGATTTCCGGGATGGGGCCTACTCCATTGATGGGGAAATACAGGTTTCTTTCCTGGTAATACCCTTTAACCGGAGAGGTTTTATTTTCATATTCCTGCAATCTGAATTTGATGACATCTTCCGTATCATCTGAACGTCCGGAAGATTTCCCACGTTCCATCAAGCGCTGGATCAGCTCTTCCCTGGGTACTTCCAGGCTGAGCATACAGGATAGCTGAGTGTTCAGTTTCAGTAATAATCCATCCAGGATATAAGCCTGAACCAATGTACGGGGGAATCCATCGAAAAGAATTCCATCCCTGTCGACACTCTGCACTATTTTCTTCTCTATCAGTTCAATCATAATCTCGTCAGAAACCAGGCTCCCTCCTGCAATAATTTCCTTTACCTGCATACCAAGAGCAGTTTCTTCCGATATTTCCTGACGAAGAAGGTCCCCGGTAGAGATATAAGCCAGGTTGTATTTTTCAATCAATGCCTGGGATTGGGTTCCCTTACCTGCCCCCGGAGGGCCAAAAAGTGCAATATTAAGCATGTGCTAATGTTTGATGGTTGTAGAATACAGATAACTATGAATGCCTGAGAGAGAGGAAGTTATTATAGTTTAGGAAGATTGAATCTTATAAATGTCAGATGAATTCCGGCCTAAGCCATCATAATCAAGTCCATATCCCACAACGAACTCATTAGGGATACTAAAACACAGGTAATCAACCGGGAATGACATTTTGAATGCTTCGGGTTTCAGAAGGCATGATGCAATCCGAACATCAGCTGGTTCCATGATGGCCAGTTGCTGCAGGAATTTATTAAGGGTAAGACCGGTATCAACAATATCCTCAATTACAATCACATGCCGTCCTTTTAAGTCGATATCCAAACCGATCACTTCCTTAACTGTTCCTGTACTCTGTACCCCTTGATAGGAGGAGAGTTTGACGAATGCAATCTCACAATCAATGGTGATGTTCTTGATCAGGTCGGAAGCAAAAATAAAAGCTCCGTTCAGAACAACGATAAAAACAGGAGTTTTCCCCTCCATGTCATGATTGATGCGGGAAGCAAGTGATTTTATCGCCTTCTGTATGTCGGCGGCTTCAATATATTTTGTGAAAGATTTATCTTTTAGTACCCAGTTTTTAGTCATAACCTTGGATTGAATCTCAGCAAATATAAGATTAATCCGTGGGATATCAATAAGCAGCTGATAGGTCAAAAGTGTTGGTTGTATCTTCTTATTTCCGAAAATCATTTCCGGATTGAAAGCATCCGGGATTATTCTTTTTGCCTTACAATCCTTACTTTTGCTAAATAAACCTACCTAAAATGAAAGCCTTAGTTAGTATCATCATGGGCAGTACCAGCGATTTGCCGGTTATGGAAGCTGCTGCCAAAGTTCTCAATGAATTGAAGGTCCCTTTTGAAATGAATGCCCTTTCTGCTCATCGAACTCCTGAAAAAGTGGAAGAGTTTGCTACCCAGGCTGCCGATAAAGGAATAAAGGTCATCATTGCCGGTGCCGGAATGGCCGCTCACCTTCCTGGGGTAATAGCTGCTTTTACCCCGATCCCGGTGATTGGTGTGCCAGTGAAATCCTCTTTCGATGGACTCGATTCTCTCCTGGCAATCGTCCAGATGCCCCCGGGGATCCCGGTGGCTACAGTAGCTGTTAATGGCGCCCAGAATGCCGGGATCCTGGCTGCACAGATTATTGCAACTGCAGATGTTGAACTTGCCAGACGGGTATTGGAGTACAAAGAGAACCTGAAAAAGAAAATTATACAGGCTAATGAAGAACTGAAGAATGTTAAATTTGACTTCAAGGTCGATTAAACATACTTTTTTTAAAGAATCCCTTCATTCTTAATGAGCAATCTTGTCGATCCCACTGATATTTATCAGTCTATAAAATCTTGATCTTAAAAAGATAACCTATATTTTTGTTGTAATTAATCAAGAAAACATGTGAATTATTTACATGTTTTCTGTTTTTGAATACCTGAACTGAATACAATTAAAAATGGGAATGAAGTTGGAAGAGGAAATAGGTTAAATCTTTCAACGCATCCCAAAACTGATACTTAAACCCTTCCAATGGCAAATGTATTGCTGACTCAACGGTGTGTCCGGTCTTGTCCATACTGTTTTGCGAAAAAATACATGGCTGATTCTCCCTTTGAGGAGACTTTGTCATGGCCTGACTTAATATACATTGCAGATTTCCTGCTTGCATCCGGTGAGAACAGAATATCCCTGTTAGGTGGAGAACCTACACTTCATCCTCATTTTACTGAGATTATCCTTTACCTGATCGAGAGAAATTTCCATATTAATGTCTTTACTTCAGGAGTAATGACCCCTGAACGATTCGAAGATGCCAGCAAACACCTTTCCGGCATTCATCCGGAACGGCTTTCTTTCGTTTGTAATGTGAATAACCCGGCTAAATCTCCTGCCGAAGAGGTGAAGAAAGTGGAACAATTCCTGGAAGTCTTCGGACATCTCAGTAACCCGGGATATAATATTTACCGGCCTGATTTTGATATGGACTTTGTGTTCGATTATATCAACCGCTTTGGCCTAAAGAAGTTTGTCCGGCTGGGTCTCGCACACCCTATCCCCGGTAAGAAAAATGCATTTGTTGCAGTGGATGCCATGAAAAAAATGGTGAGCAGGTTCATGGATTATGCGCCGGTTTTTGAGCGATTTAAAGTGAAACCGGGCCTTGACTGTGGATTCCCTCTTTGTGTATTTACCGATGATCAAATAGGTAAACTGTTCAAAATTACCGGTGGAAGGTTGACCTTTGGTTGCGGGCCGGCAGTGGATATTGGACCCGATGTGATGATCTGGTCCTGCTTCCTCTTCGGAATACCATAAAAGATCCATCTACGATTTTGACTCCATCCAGGATATCCGCCGCTATTACGAGGATTTACATAAAAGTATTCGCGTTGAGACAGCAGGAATCTTTGAAGCCTGTGATGAATGTACACACCGCGATGAGAACCTGTGCCAGGGTGGCTGCCTTGCGCATGCGCTGAATAAATTCAACAATGAAGCACCCATAAGGATGGAGAAAGTTTATCCGGATGGGAAACTGGGATAGTGTTTTCTGGTGAAAAGAATCCAGCCGAAGGCCTCCTTCGGGAGAATCCAAAGAATCCAGTGCCTGGAAAGAATGATCAAGAGTTGTTTAGATATTTGTGAAGAAGTCATTCAAGGTCTTGTTGACATTTCTGCTTGAATGAGGACATTCTGGATTCCCAAAAGGAGCCCAAATTCAAAACAATGATAAATCATTCTTTTTATCAATATTATGCAGCATATCTTAGTTACAAACTTCAACGAAAACCTGTTGAAGTCGATAAGGGGAAAAGCTTTGGTGATCAGGACTTCCGATCTCTTTTCCTTCAGAAATATTGCCCATGTTGTAAATGAACATAATAAGCTTCATTGCATACAGGCAATTGTGAAGGGAAACCTTACGGAAATTCCTGTGAGTGAAGACTGGAGGGATATTCCTATAAACCTTTATGTTCCGTCATTTGGTGATATCAGGACATTTATTGAGAAGTCAGGGCTCTGGAGAAACCTTTCCGTCAGGATTTTCCTGTCATCTTCAAATCCGGAAAACTTCACACATCTGCAGATGATCGCATCCCTCGGAATCGATTGTGGAATATGGTTTGACAAAGGCACAACTGACTGGCAGTCAGCAAGCGACTTGCTTCATTATGCCATTTATGGGAAAGTACCTCATGGTAGCATTGAGCCTTTTGTCTACCTGGTGGACCATTATCATCCGACTGAATACACTGATTTTTCGTCAGTTTATTTCAACAATCCAACCCGGTATCTGCATATGGATTCGCAGGAAAACCTTGCTTTAACTGCTGAAAAACTTGTTGCGGGAGATTTTATCGGGACTCTTGATGAATTGGATATCATTACAGAAAAACCTGGTTATCAGTCGGCATTGATAGCCTGGCAGGATATTTTCATGGCAAATGAAGCCTGTTCGTCCTGTCCGGCATGGAGGGTATGCCTGGGGAAATTCAGTGCAACCCTTGATGAGAACCCGGGATGTGCTGATTTCCTGAATGATGTGATGGAAGCAGCAGAATTTGTGCAATCAAAATCAGGAGAACGAAGGGTAAAGCAATTATGCCAACTATAATATTTAAACCCACAGAAGCATGTAACTCATCCTGCATTTATTGTGATGTAGTTACCCGAAAAGCTCCCAAAACCATGAAAACGGATTTGCTGGAGCTGATCTTCGTTCGCATGGATGAGTATCTTAAACAGGAGATAAATGAACGGATTACGCTGATCTGGCATGGAGGAGAACCTTTGCTGCTTGGAGCCGATTACTTCAGGAAAGCCATCGGATTCCAGCAAAAATACTGTGCAGAAACATCGGATCGGATCGAACATGCCATTCAATCAAACCTGACACTGCTCAACCAGGAATTCGTGGATATATTCCGGTCGATGGGGATTAACCAGATAGGCACAAGTTTTGAACCTATTGCCAATATTCGTGGTCCCGGTGTGAAACGTGACTCTGAATGGTATAACCGGAAGTTCATGCAGGGATTAACCTGCTGGCAAAGAATAATATGGGTTGGGGATTTATTTATGTGGTAACGCGCAAATCCCTGGAAAACCCTCTCAAACTCTTTCATTACCTCACTAATTTTAAGATGAGTGGTGGATTTAATATGAACCCGGTCTTGATTTATGGTGAAGATAAGGATGATATAGCCATTACTCCTCTTGAGTATGCTGATTTTCTTGGGGCTATTTTCCTTATTGGTGGGAGCATCGAAGCCGTTTCCCGGATGTAAATCCATTTAAATCCATTCTTTCCAATTATGATGAGCAAGGACGGAATCTTTCACTGGGATGTGTGGACTCGGGGAATTGTGCTTATTCACATGTTTATATCGGTCCTGAAGGGGAAACCTCTCAATGTGGAAGAGCCGGTGATTGGGAAATCAACAGTTATGGAAATATAAAGGATCGTCCGCTGTTAGATATATTCAAAGATCCACAACGGGAAGAGTTTATCAATCGCACTGCTTATCTTAAAGATGCAGATTGCAAAGGCTGCCGTTTCTGGGAATTATGCCATGGCGGTTGTCCTTTGGATGCTTACCATAAACACAGGGAATTTATGCACAAGACAATGTGGTGTGAAGCCAAGGAAGTGTTCCTTGAAAAATACTTTGAACCTGTCACAGGGATGAAATTCAATATGGAGGCATAAAAGGAGATGAAAAATATGAAAGAAGAAGTCAGTCAGCCGATGCATGAATCACCTCAGGAAGAACAGGGGGCATCCAGCCTCAATATTGAGAATTGGATCAATCCGGTAGGTGGGTTAGGAGATACTTTGATGCTGTCAGGTGTTTTAAAGCTGGTCCATGAAAAGGACCCGGCCAAACGGTTTAACCTGGCACGCAGGACACGTTATGCAAGTATATTATCAGGGCATCCGGCTATTGATACTGTAGGGCATCCACCTAAGAATGCCCATGTTTTACCGACCGATTATTGGGCAAAGGAAACATTGGGTCCAGGCAATCAGCGGGCATTCCAGGTATTGGCAAGAATGTTTGGATTACAGACACCTGTTGAGGAAAAGCTCTATTTACCCATTGAGCCTGAAGATGATCCTATCCTGTATAAGTTCATTCCGTGGAAAGAGAAGAATGTGCTCATCTCACCCAGCTCAGAATCCCCAGGAAAATGATGCACCCAATGGCATGGCATATCATTACTGAACAACTATCGGCCCGGGGGTCAATGTGATGCAATCCGGACTTATTAATGAGTTGAGGATAAAGGGAGCCTATTCACTTTTAGGGATAACTTCCCCGCGACAATTGATCGCACTGATCCGTAAATGTGACCTTGTGATCACTTCAGATAATTTTGTAATGCATGCGGCCCACCTGGCAGCAGTTCCAACGGTTGCTCTGTGGGGGCCAACCAATCACCTGGTATATGGTTACGAAGAACAAACCCATTTACAGGCATCCCTGGATCATTGCCATTTAAAAGATGAATGCCTCGGAGTTGGGTTTGCCCAAAATTATCCAACCCCATGCCCATTGATGGAAAATCATTGCATCAATCGGATCCCGGTGGAAGAGATCATGTATGCAGCCATACAAAAACTATAATCCTGAATTTTTCCGGGGAGTACCCGGAAGTGAAAATATTTATTAAATTAACGCCAAAAACTGAATCATCATGCCAGCATCCGACGAAACGAAAGATCCTAAAGCTGATAAGTTACAGGAACAACCTCTCCAGGAAGAGGGAAACCGTAAGATGGCCCGCCGTGAAGCCCTAAAACGGGGAGCAAAAAAACTCTTTGGCCTGGTAGGAGTGGCTGCCGGAATGTCGGCACTTAAAGGAGCTATTGAACCTGCCCGTGCAGCAGCGCGTGACCTGGAATATTACTACAGTTATTATACCAGCTATTATTACAGTTATTATTATAGCTACTACGCTAATTATAACAGCGTTTATTACAGCTATTACAGCTACTATTACAGTTATTACAGCAATTACTACAGCTATTACAGTTATTACTACAGTTATTACAGCTATTATTCCAGCTACTATAGTAATTATTACAGCTATTATAGCAACTACAGCTCATATTATACCAGTTACTCGAGCTATTACACCAGCTATTACAATAGCCTTGGATATAACAGCAATTACAATTCCTATTACGGTGATTACTCCAGTTACAGTAGCTATAACAGTTATTATAACAATTACTCCAGCTACAGTGATTACACCAGTTATTCGAGTTATAACAGCTATAATTCCTATAACAGCTATACGGATTACTCGAGTTTCTCAAAATATTCCAGCATTTCTTAACTTATATGTGTCACAGAATAAGGGTATAAATTCACTGGAGCTTATCAACCTTACAACTCACCAAAGGAATCATTATGCCTGGTCAGAGGGAGTAACACCAGTCTGATATCAAACAGGAAATACCTGGAAGCAATCACCAATACATTTAAAATTAGCAATGAATTAATAATTTCCAAGCAGATGAAAAAAAGCAAAATAGCCGGCCGATTTTTATTAGTGTTCACATTTTTGTTGCTGCTTTTTTCTGTCGGGGCACAAGAAGTACCCGGCCCTTCAAAGAATTCTTCAGGGAAATGGGGATATACCAGTAAGGCTGGAACCGTGGTCATCAGTTATCTCTATGATGATGCCCGGACCTTCAGCAATGATCTGGCTGCTGTTAAGAAAGCAGGCCTTTGGGGATATATTTCGGTTGACGGGACTGTGGTGGTGGAACCTAAATATGAAGATGCCTGGTATTTTACCAATGGTTTAGCTGCTGTGAAAAGTTATGACAAATGGGGCTATATCAATAAAAAGGGGGAGGTGATGATCCCCATCGAATATGAGGATGCCGCTGAATTTGTCAATAGCCTGGCATGGGTGAAAAAAGATGGACTCATCGGTTATATCAATACCAGTGGTGAAACTGTGATTCCTTTCCAGTATAAAGCAGCTGTTTCTTTCAGTAAAAGTTATGCACTTGCTTACTATGAAACAGGCTGGGGAGTCATTGATAATAAGGGAACTCCGATGGCCGGGACAGCCACATTTGTTTTTGATGACGCCCGCCCCTTTGAAGATGACATGGCTCCAGTATATTCCAAGTCGGCAGGGAAATGGGGACTGGTGGGCACCGATGGTAAACTGAAGGTTGATTTCGAGTTTTCCTCGCCAACTATTGACAAAACGACCTCTGCTTTTACATGGGCTTATGCAGCTGCTTCCTATAATAATAGTGACAAGATCAATCTTGCTAAGCAGATCAGGCTCGGTACCGTCGGAATCGGGGTCAGGTATAATACGTATGATCAGTACCATGACCGGGTTCGCTTTTCGGCCATGGTTTATGATAATCCGGATTCCACCCTGGTGTATAATGGAAGTGAATATTCCCTGATGTTTAAGTTTATGAACAAACGGGATATCTCAAGAGGGTATAAAGGCTATGGATTTGCCGGTCAGTATTATGGTTTTGAACTTCGCTATGCCGATCTGCAATGTAATCCGATATATTCTGAAGTATATGATGAGAACTATATGCTGGTGGCTCAAACCAATATTTCACCTATTATTAAACGCTACGATGCGGCCATGTTAATTGGTTATTCAAGTAGCAGGAAACTCTTTTTCTGGGATATCGGTATGAGTATTGGGGTGGGTTATAAAGACCATGATTTCGGCGATTACGGAAAGACAGGTTACACCTACTCCGATGAAAGACTTACTGAAGGCTGGACAAAGGTTTACCTTGTTAATCGGTATTACTTAAGGTTTGGGATTAACTTGTTCTAAGTTCAGGCTATTTGCTTAAAGGCATTTATATGTGAATGCCTTTAAGGGTAGTCTCTTATTCGTTAAAGGACCTGATTTGTTTTACGGGTTCGATTTTACAAATTTTACCGTTTTCGATTTTAATGAAGTTGTCACGCTGAGCAGGTAAGTTCCGGGGGGCAATGCTGAAACATCAATCTGTTGCTGGCTGAGAACCCTTTTTGTATCAATTGTCCATAAAAATTATAGATAGAATATTCAATTGACGAATCAAGTTTCTCATCAGCAAAACTGACATTTAGAAAAGCTGTGGATGGATTTGGAGATACTGAAATAATTGAATTCTTAGCGTCTGTTTCTTCCATTCCGACTGATGCATTTTCAAGACGCAATAAAGCAAAATCAGTGAGTCCACCCGAAATGTTTGTTGATTGACCACCAAGCAGTAGTTTACCATCAGTTTGTATTGCCATGTCAAAAATTGAGCTTTGATCAGAGCCCATTACAACAGTCATTTTCCCATCCGAATTGAAACTGTTATCTAAGCTGCCTTCACTATTGTATTTTGCAACAGCGAAGTGAAATAAGCCGCCGTTTCCATCTTCATATCCCCTGCCACCCAGAAATAGACTGCCATTGTTATCCATAGCCATTGCGAAGGCTTTATCCTGGAAGTTATCGAAATCAGTAAAAGTGTAGCCGTTTGTTCCGAAAGTATTATCAAGTGTGCCATTGGTGTTGTATCTCATGACAAGGAAATCTCCTGCAGTATAACCTCCAATGACTATTTTACCATTTGTCAGCAACAGGACTTCTTCAGCAGAATCATCAGCAATGCCACTAATCGTCATTGTTGTTTTTCCAGAAGTTCCGAAAGTATTGTCCAGGGCGCCATCTTCCAGCATGCGTAGCATTGCAACAGAACTGTTTCCATTGCTGTTTTTAGCTGCTCCCACTATGATTATTTTGCCGTCAGTCTGTCGGATGGCATTCCTTCCAAAGTCATTGTAATTGTTAAAGTTGATAATTGTTTTGCCATTATCACCAAATGAAGGGTCAATGCTTCCATCAATATTAAAGCGGGCTGCGGCAAAATCGAAATTTGCGGAGTTGTAGGCTTCACCGATGGCTATAATTTTTCCATCTGGTTGTTGAATTATTTTATGAAATGATGAGCCATTCCCAGCCCCAAATGATAAGGTGAGCTTCCCATCTTCACTGAAATCAGTATCATATTCGCCATTAGGCAATAATCGGGCTAATGCTGCATTGCCATTGGATGAGCCGGCCAGAAGAAGATTATTGTCTGATTGCAGCAACACGGAATTGCAATATTCATAAGCAGAGCCAAAATCTATTTGCTTTTTGCCGGTAGAGTTAAATGATAAGTCAGGTGACCCATTAGTATTGTGTTTAGTAATTAAAATAGCCAAAGATGAATTAGAGTTTTCACCCACGGAAATTATTTTTCCATCAGGTAAAAGGACCATTGCATGGAAATAGGAAGAAAAATTTCCAAATGAGGTGTAAACTTTACCGTTGTTGCCAAAGGTATTGTCGGGCACCTGGGCTACAGGGGTTTTATGGAATAGGATTGATATGGTCAATAAGAATAGTGATATGATTTGATTGGTCTTCATTGGAGTTTTTATTAATGAATGATAGGTTGAAATGGTGATGTACAGATGAACCAGCAAGAATTAACTATTTATGAATTTAAGAAGAATGTCAATCGCAGGCTTTACGACGATAAGACTCAAAATATCAAAAAGACATTGCCTTGCTTTCAGCATAGTTATGATGAATAACAACTTAGTGAATGGTAAGTTCATTCAAATTCCCTCCTGTTCAATAACACGTTAAGCAATAATCACAAAAACGAAAAAACCACCTCTGTTATGGGTGGTTTTGCACTTTTTTAATTGGACCATTTTAACCTGGAAACATTACTCTTTCAGGGCTTGTTGAGAATAATCATCCTTTTTTCTGATCAACTATTTACCCTTTTATCTCTTAAGCACTCTGTTCAGCATGGATGGGCTCTATCAGGTCCCATAGGTTCCCATACAAATCTTCAAAAACTGCAACCTTGCCATAAATTTCCACAGAAGGCTGCCTTATAATCTTCACTTTTTTATCTAAGAGGTTAAGGTAATCCCGATCGAGGTTATCGGTATGGAGAAACAGGAATACCCTGCCACCCGTTTGATTGCCAATACTATCCATTTGTCTGCTATTGGCAGCTTTGGCAAGTAACAGGTTGCAGCCTTTACTGCCTGGCGGAGCTATCACCACCCATCTTTTCGTCTCGCTTAGCACAGTATCTTCAACCAGTGTGAAATGGAGTTTCGTGGTATAAAAGTCGATGGCTTCGTCATAGTCCTTAACTACAAGGGCAATGGCTGCTATATTTTGATGCATAATGTGTTTATAAGGATAATAGTATTTGTTTCTATCTTTTCCTGATCAAGGTCAATCCATCGCGGACAGGCAGCAATAAGCAATCAAGTTCATCTGCCGAAGCAACAAAGGCATTAAAAGCCATAATACCAGCGGTTTCCCTGTCTTTTTCGGCATTTTCTTCAATTACCCTCCCGTACCATAGAGTGTTATCAGCCAATATCCAACCCCCGGGGCTCATTTTATCCAGGACCAACTCAAGGTAATGGAGGTAGTTTTCCTTGTCAGCATCTATAAATACCAGGTCAAAAGGGCCGGGAATCCCGGGAATAATGGATAATGCATCTCCTGTATGCTGGATGATGCTTTCACTAACACCAGCCTCTTTGAAGTATCTGCCTGCAAATTCAACCATTTCAGGGTTAATCTCTATGGTATGAAGTTTACCTCCATCTCTTAACCCATCAACCAGGCAAAGTGCCGAATAGCCAGTGAATGTCCCGATTTCAAGGATGCATACGGGTTGTATCATTCGACTGATAAATCTGAGAAGTCCACCCTGTATTGGGCCGGATAGCATTTGAGGCATATGGCTACGAAGATGGGTCTCACGCCGGAGTTGCACCAGTAATGCAGGCTCAGGACTGGAGTTATTTTCCGCATAGGCCTCCAATAAGGGCGAAATAAAGAGGGAGTCTGGAGAATTCTTCATGCCGCAAATTTCGGTGAAATCATCGAAATTTTGGATAAAAGAATAAAAAGTTGAATGATGAAACTATCTTATCAGGGTAATGGTTCCCAGGTCAAGGTTGGGCATATTCTCCCGATTGCCAATATCTTGATTCTGCCAGGTTGTGCCATCAATAAAGGTAGCCTGGATTCTCCAGATATAAATTCCTGGCTGGCAAGGAACTCCTTTGAATGTGCCATCCCAGCTTTCTGTTGGCGAACCGTTCTCATCGAGTTTATCGGAACTCCATTGTAATTCCTGCCAGCGATTGTAAACTTCAACTCTGTATGAGGCCAGTTTTTCGCCTTTTGGTTGCCAATTCCCGATTAAAGCATCTGTGTTGCCAGGAGAAAAGACATTGGGAACATAAAGCCCTTTGAAAAGTTGTTGATAGCTCATTACGGCAGTGTCGCTGCATCCGCTTGAATTTGCGGTAACCAATTGGATAGTATAATTTCCATCTTCGTAGAAATTGGAAATCGGGGCGAAGCTTCAGTTGATGTAAATCCATTCCCGAAATCCCAGTAATATGTTGTACCACCAATAGATCCATTACTAAATTTTACCCTGCCTTGTTCATGGCCATAGTTTTCTTCAATATTAAAGACACTCATTGGGAACCCTGATACTTTGAGCGTGGAATCAAATTTTGATGTGCAGCCCTTTTCATCGCTAATGCTCAGCTTCAGATTATAATTGCCTTCCTCTGTCAATACAAACTCAGGATTCTGAAGTGTTGAAGAGAATGTTTGGTTATTGCCTCCAATTTCCCAATACCAGCTGTTTAAATCAGTGTTGCCTTTTTTCGACTGATCATACAAATGAATACTTTGTCCAACACACGATGCGTCACTGGAAAAAGAAGCGGACGGGGGAAGGACGATTTCAATATTTCTTTGAATTGTGTCAACACAGCCATATGAATTGGTAGCTGTGAGAATGGCTTCATGATTCCCTGGTGTTGCGTATCTGAATGAAACTTCCTGAAGATGAGAAGTGTTCATAGTTGAACCACTCTCTCCGAAAATCCATGAGTAGCTATCTGCGCCAAGGCCCTCTGAAACAGATAAGTTCGTGAAAATTGTTTCCTCTCCCAGGCAATGATTTTCACTGCTGAAATCAGCGTTCGGTTTAGGAAAGATATTGATCTGGAAACTTATCGAGTCAGTCACAATCATTGGGAAATCTGTTGTAATGATACGGGCTACAATGTTGTAACTACCCGGAATCTCATAAATATGACTGGCTGAGGTTTGATGCGCAGATTCCATGCCAGGAGCAGTGCCATCTCCCCATTCAATGATCCAGCTGGAATAGGTTCCGGTATAAGAAACGGAGGCAGTGACTTCTGATTGCTGGCAGGCATTATTGTTATTCAATACAAGTTCCAGCGTCGGAACTACGCCTACTTGCACAATTTGTGTACTTTGACCGGAACAACCATTTTTCCCTGAAACCAATAATTGAGAAGTATAATTCCCCGAATTCTCATAAACATGTGTGATCTCGCTTTGAGTTGGACTAATGGTCAATTGCTCTCCATCACCAAAATACCAGGTGTAGTTTTCAATGAGAGTGGATGGAGTATTTCCTTCTACTTTAAAATCTACTTTATGGTTTCCTTGATGTGTGGTAAAAGAATAAGATGAAGCAGGAGGGCTCAGAATATTTACATTATTGATGATCTGAGCATTGCAGCCATTAATATCGGTGATGTTTAATTGAACATGGTAAGTTCCGGCCTGGCTATAGAGATGTTGAGGGTTTTGCAGGTTGCTGGTATTTTCAATTCCCGAAGCCGGATCACCAAAATTCCAGTTCCATTCTATTAGATTATTTGGTCCCGAAATATCCTGAAAATGAACAGGTATGCCTGAACATTCATCTTGTGACCCGAATTGTGCAACCGGAGCAGGCAGAATGGTTATTAAAGCCATTCCTGAAACATGTGTCATATTTGCCTGGCAATGAGCATCTGCTATACTTAGTAAAGTATATTCCTTATGGTCGGCAATGGGTTTTACTTTTATTAAAAGTGGAGTTTGAGTAATATCATTGATTTCAAAAATCGTTATTCCATCCGTGTAGGTGAGATTCCATGGAGCAATACCTTCCAGTTCGAATCTCAGGGTTGCTGAATCATCCTGGCAAATTGATGCTGAACCACTGATCCTTGCCTTTGGATAGGCAATCGTAAGAATCATCTGATCTGTAACTGTATCCGTAGCCGGACTTTGTCCAATTGCAGAAAGTGTAATATTTACAGGTCCGGATTCATCAGTTGCAGGATGGTAAATTGGATTTAAACCATTGTTATTTGTAAAGTTGCCAAGTCCGTCGTGACTCCAGTAAAAACTGCTGTAATTTCCGGCTGAAGCGGTTGTGATCGTGTAAGAATCCCCACAGGAGGAAGCATCTGTTCCGGCATTGACATATACTCCATTTACATATTGAAGTTGCATATCGTCAGAAACAAAAATGCACGCATCCGGGTCGTTACTACTTAGTGTAAGTATGATATTTCCATTTATGGCATCGTTTACTCCCGGGAAATAAGTTGTATTTAAGAGGGTAGGGTCATCGAATGAACCATCTCCATCGCTGCTCCATATCACGGCCAAGCCAGTTGATGCTGTTGCATTCCCTAATAAATATGCAGTTTGTCCTGGAGTGAGAAAATCATCCGGCCCGGCGTTCACATTGATATTTCCACCAAAGTAAAGGGCCATTTCATCGGTAACTGAACCACAAGGGAAGTTTCCACTGGCATTCAGACTAAGGATCACCATCCCGATTTCCAGATCGTCAGCCGATGGGAAATAGGTTGGGTGCAAAGCCGCAGGATTATCAAAGGTTCCACTTCCTGATGTGCTCCAGTCAATATCCAGGTAAGCATTGGCAAGGGATGTGGAAAGGGAAATAAATGATTGACCCGGACAAATCGTTGTATCGTTCCCTGCAAATACATTTGGTTGCTCTGTTACCTGTATGAAAACCGCACTCGAAGATGCATCACAATTTCCATTTTGAATAGTCCAGTCGAATAAATAAGTTCCGGCAATCAACCCGGTCATTTCTGTATTGGGATCATTAAGATTGATGATATTCACAGGACCCGGACCGAAAATATAGGTCCAGTGCCCAATTCCAATTGAAGGAGTGTTTGCGCCCATTGTGAGGGTCGCCGGAATAGCAGAACAGATATATTGATCATAACCGGCAAAAGAAGTACTCGGTGCTAAATAGTTGACAACCTGCATAGTATCCCTGCTTTCACATGCACCGTTTGAAACCAGGTATTCAAATAAATAGGCTGTTTGATTTGGAATAAGTCCGGTAACTTCTGCTGCAGAAGGACTTATCATAGTGATGAGGGGAACATTGAATCCTGAAATAAGGTTCCAACTTCCAGTTCCCGGATATGCACTATTTCCCTGAAGAATTGTGGATGCCAGGCTGCAGATTTCCTGGTCATTTCCTGCGCTGGACTGGATGAAAGCATCAATCGTAAGAAATAGAGTGTCATTGGAGCAAAGAGCATCAGGTGCTGTTCCATCACAAATGCTGAAAATCACTTGATCCACACCAAAATAGGAAGGTACCGGAGTATAAATATAATTTCCTGTAGCATCAATGGTTACCGAACCATGTGAAGGTTGGGCAATGATCCCTGTCACTAAAGGGCTTCCTTCCGGATCATAATCTCCGTTTAAGATAGAACCTGCATATAATGAGCCTTCACACAGGCTTACAGTCTCGTTGTAAGTAACCGGTGGATTATTTGATGCCGGACCACTTTGGGAGTGTAGTCCCAAATTAGGAATTATGGAACTATACGCGTTACTGAAAGGGAAAAGTAAGGTAAATGCAGATAGGATAATGGATAAACCTAACACTTTCAAGGAGATAGCATTGCTTCTCCTGTAAGAATTGACTTCCCTAAAGAATGGAAGAGTGTTGAGATTCATTGTGTAGTATTGACGAGTAAGTCCGAGTAAGTGGCTTATGGATGTGCTAATAACCAGGCAGACCATTACCGCTTATATTGCTACACAATAAGAACCAAACATTTAAATAGTTGAATATCAATAAAATGATTTAAGATTGCCGGTGAAAAAGGTACCAATATGGGACAACTTTCAAATAGAATGTTTCCAAACAGGACAAAATCAGGAAAATATAAGGACTGATCCTGGTCCTTACCTGATAATGGTCACGGTTCCACTGGTAGAGTTATGAAGATTTGTTCGATCTCCCAAATCACGGTTTTGCCAGATACTTCCATCGCGGTAGATCGCTGTTATCTTCCAAACATAGGTTCCCTGCTGGCATGGACTGTCTTTGAAACTTCCATCCCATCCTTCAACTGGGGCTCCCTTTTCATCTAATGCAGTGGAAGTCCAGATGAGCTCATCCCAACGATTGAAAATCTCAACTTTATAGTATGCAAGGTTTACACCCACTGGTTTCCAATACCTTGTGGTTTGTTCAGGACCATTCGGAGAGAATGCATTAGGGATATAAAGGCCTTTGAACAGAAGGTCATAGGCAAAACTGGTCGAATCGGTACAACCGTATTCATTGGTGGTGTAAAGAATAATCTCATATCGGCCATCTTCAGTATATTCAACCACAGGCGATGTTTCCGTGGAGGTTTCTCCATTCCCCAGAATCCAGTTGTATTCGCTTCCACCCAGGGATCCATTATTTAACAGCAAGTGTCCCTGTTCATTTTCATAGTTTTCCTCAATACTGAAAGCACTGTAGGGTGATGGATATACTGTAACGGTTTGGGCGGTAGTATCAATACATCCGTTTGCATCGGTCACTGTCATAAGAATCGGGTAAACACCTACAGAATCAAAGGTAAAGGAGGGAGATGGCCCGTTCATCCATCCTACAATCTTTTCATTTCCAATCCTCCATCCCCAATGAATCAATGATTCCTCAAATTCCTGTGAATGTTCGAAGAAGTAGGTGGGATTGTTAAGACAAGCCACACTGTGATCGAATTGTGCAGTGGGTAATCCATTTACCTTTATCGGTTGAGTTACCGTATCACTACAACCGTATTGGTTTGCAACTATCAGGTTTGCATCAAAGAGTCCGGCTGAACTATAGACATAGCCTGGGTTGGCAGCAGAAGAGCTGTCAGAAACAGAAATCGGGTCACCGAAATTCCAGGTATAGGTCAGGCCACCGGCTCCATGTGTCAGAGTGGTATCAGTAAACATCGTCATTTCACCCAGGCAGTGCTTATTGGCAACAAATCCGGCTTCTGGTGAAGGATTCACATGGATAATCCGGGTTGTTGAATCAGCAATAGGATTGCCATTGTAAAGGGTAATAATCTTCAGTGATAACAGGAATGTGCCCGGCTGGGAGTAGGTATGAGAAATAGTAGGCTGGAATGTAGTATTTACTGTTGGTGCAGTTCCATCTCCCCAGTTCCAGATCCATGTGTCAATGGATCCACTGCTGCGGTTTTCAATAGTTATGGCTGTGTTCTGACAGATCAAAGTATCAGTTACTTCCATCGCAGCTTGTGGTGAAGGGCTGCAAAGGATTTCCTGGCTGAAGGTACTGGTACAACCATTTTTGTCAACTACCAATAAGGTGACTGTATAGTAGCCGGCCTGGGCATAGGAATGGCTAGCCGTTTGTACAGGTGCATAGTTGGTTTGTGATGTGCCATCGCCAAAATACCAGGTGTAGTAATCGATTGCTGCTCCCGCAATAACGCTGGTAGAGGTGAAATCAACTGTAGTGGAGAACTGACTGTTGCTCCAGGTAAAGGATGCAGTAGGAAGTGCAAAGATTTCTATCGTAGTTGTGGCTGTACTTTGGCATCCGAAGATATCAGTAGCTGACATATTTACCGTATAGAATCCCGTGGCACTGAATGTATGGCTGGCATTGACCTGTGTCGAAGTATTGCTGCTTCCTGATAAAGGATCACCGAAATTCCAAACCACTGAATTGAGCTGGTTTCCTGATGGAGTCAATACTACTGGAGTGAATGTGGTTGGTGTTCCAAAACATGCGGATTGATGTGCAATTTCAGTAGTGAATTCGTCTGGCACACAAACAGTGCGGGTTATGGTATCCATGCAGCCATGAAGGTCTGTTACAATTAAGCGAACATCATAGCAGGTGTCATTCTGGAAATAGCTGTAGCTCGGATTTCTCAGGGTGCTGTATTGATAAGGCTCAAATTCCCATAACCAGTTTGTAATGGTTGCCTGGAAGCTATAGGATGAATCCTGGAACTGCACTGCTCCATTGCTGCATGGTGTTGTGCTGTACCTGAAGTTGGCCGTAGGATTACGCCAGATCTGCACCGGTTGCGACTTTGTATGGCTGCATCCTGAAGCGGAGGTTGTGGTTAGTGTAACCGTATATACACCAGGTAGTAAATAGGTAAATGCCGGGTTCTGCAGGGAAGAGGTGTCGTTAGTGTTTCCAACTACACCAAAATCCCATTTCCAGCTTACGATCGATCCTGTGGCAGGTGGTAGTGATTGATCAGTAAACAATGTCTGTTGTTCAACACAGCTTTGTTCATAGCTGAAAGCAGTGACCGGTGAATCACCAATCGTGATTTCATGACTTATGGAATTATCACAACCTGAGGTGTCAATAATTGACAGGGTTACAATGTAGGTTCCAACTGTTGAATAGGTATGGGTTGGAGTCGGCTGACTGCTATGTGCTGAACCATCACCGAAATCCCAATCATAGGACTGGACAGCTGCAGTGTTGGTGATTGCCGGATCGGGCTGGAAAGTAACAGGCATCTCAACACAAGTGATGGAGTCATGAGTGAATTCAACGCCAGGCTTTGGAGAAATGGTAACCTGATGTGTTACAGTGTCAGTGCAACCATAGGCATTTTCACTGATAAGAGTCACTGTATACTGACCTGCAGTTGCGTATAAATGCACGGGGTTCTGTAAATTGCTGGAGTTATTGATTCCGGATCCGGGTTCCCCAAAGTTCCAGTTCCAGGATACAATGCTTACTCCATTGCTGGTAGTGGTCAGGTCAGTGAATTGTGTGGATTCTCCTTCACAGGTCGACTGGTATGTATATTCAGCTAAAGGAGCTGCTCCAATGGAAATCAATTGCTGATAAGTATTTTCACATGCATTCTGAGTGCTTACTTTCAGTGTTACTACAAAATTACCGGCCTGGGTATAAACATGATTAACAACAGGGCTATATGTGGTATAACTGATTTGGTTTCCGTCACCGAAATCCCATGACCAACCGGTAATTATATTTCCATTGGCATTTGTAAGGTCAGTGAAACTTACCTGCAAATCTTCACAGGCAGGACTTCCGATTGCAAAATTAGCCAACGGAGCTGCACTAATATTTACACTTGCTGTAATAGTGGCATTGCAACCATTATTGTCGGTGATGGTCAGGGTAACGGTATATGTTCCTGCAGCACCATAAATATGAAGCGGGTCAACCAGGGTAGAAGTTGTACCATCTCCAAACTGCCAGAACCAGTTTTGAGTGGTAGCCATATTTACAAAAGATGAACTGTTGAACTGGGTCGTGTCTCCATTGCAACCAGGCTGACTTGAGAAATCAACGGTTGGAGGAGGTGCGATTGTAATTGTATTGGTAATGGTATCTGTACAACCGGCATTGGTTCCTGCAATGAGCTGAACTGTGTATGTACCTGCTGTATTATAGGTATGCACTGGATTTTGCAGGGTAGAGAGGTTTGAAGAGCCACTTCCCGGATCTCCGAAATTCCAACTCCATGAAGTAATAAGGGCTGCAGTAACAGTTGAGTTATCAGTAAAGGTCGTGGTATTCCCTTCGCAACCGCTGTTATAGCTGAATGCAGCCTGGGGCCTGGATGATATAGTTACTGTCCGTGTAAGTAATGCAATGCAACTGTCGCTGGTTTTAACTGTGAGAGTAACATTGAATGTTCCTGAATTAGCATAGGTGTGTGAAGTGGCAGATGAATTCGGGAATAGGATGGTTTGTGAGTTTCCATCGCCAAAATCCCAATGCCAGCGCATGATATAGCCTGATGGAACCAGGGTGTTATCTGTAAACTGAACAGGGCTTTGGTTGCATCCGGGTGATGAGAAATCAAATGCTACAACCGGCGGTTCTCCAACAATTACAGGATGAGTAATAGTATTGGAACAACCTGTGGTATCAGTTACCGTAAGAGTTACCATATATGTTCCTGAAGTGGTATAGATATGTGTGGGGGAGCTTACATTACTGGTGATTCCATCTCCGAAGTTCCAAAGCCAGGTTGTGATCGTATTGATATTCATTACAGAAGGATCCGGGGTAAAGGTGGCTTCACTTCCGACACAACTGCCAATTGCATTAAATTCAACTTGTGGTAAAGGTTTGACAAGCACTGAATGAGAAATCGTATCACTACAGCCATTGGAGGTGTAGCTGACTAAAGTAACATTATATGTTCCTGCATTTGCAAAAGTATGAACCGGATTTTGCAGTGTACTGGTATTGCTCACACCGGATGTGATATCTCCGAAATTCCATGACCATCCAACAATTGCTTGTGGATTGGCAACAGTACTGATATCAGTGAATGTGACAGGGCTTTCACTGCAATTGCCTGAATGATAGAAATCTGCTTCCGGACCACCAAATACGTTTATAACCTGGGTTTCTGAACTTATACAACCTAAACTGTTAGTTACTGTTAAGGTAACATTGAATATGCCATTTATAGCATAAGTATGTGAAGTATTAGGAATGGCAGGGAAAAGAATGGTTTGGCTGTTTCCGTCGCCAAAATCCCAATGCCAGCTTGTGTTATAGCCATTTAAAGAGGTCGATTCATCTGTGAAAGTCACCGCTTCATTTGCACAATTATTTACTTCATAGGTAAAATGTGCAGCAGGAGGGATGGTTACATTTACCTGATGCGATACTGTAGCAGAACAACCTAGCGTATCAGTAATGGTAAGTGAAACAGTATAATTTCCCGGAGCTGTATAGTTGTTTTGGGTATTCCTGGTGTTGCTGGTGTTCCCATCTCCGAATGACCAGAAGTAAGTTGCTGTTGCATTGATATTGATGATAGTACTATCAGCCCAGAAGTAAGTAGGATTGTTAGTACAACCTGCACTGCTGATAAATTCAGCCACAGGTGCCGGATTTATCGTTACCTGCTGATTAACTGTATCTGTGCATCCATTAAAGTTAGCTACAATAAGCGTAACCTGGTAATTTCCGGGACTGGAATAAGTATGAAGCGGGTTCTGTAAAGTCGAGGTATTTGATCCTCCCGATAATGGATCACCAAAGTTCCACGACCAGGTATTCACTGCTCCGGTGCTTCCTGTTATACTCTCATCGAAGAACTGTGCAGCTTCATCTTCACAATTGCTTGTATAGGAGAAATCGGCAATTGGGACTTCTGTGATAGTAAGTGTCTGGGCATAGGTATCTGTGCAACCTTCTGAATTGGATACTGATAAGGTAACCTGGTATGAGCCTGCAATCAGGTAGGTATGAGAAATATTAGGTGTGCTCGGGAAAAGAATGGTTTGCAATGGTGACCCATCACCGAAATCCCAGGTCCACTCAGCGATATAACCTTGTCCGGAAGGATTGTTGGATAAATCAGTAAATTGTGTTGCAGTACCAAGACAGGTAGGTGTACTGAAATTGAAGTAAGCCTGTGGTAAGGGGCGAATCTCAATGTTATGTGAGACTGTGTAACTGCATCCAATGGTATCCTGAACGATTAGAGTTACTGTATAGGTTCCGGTTCCGGGATACACATGGGTCGGATTAACCGGGGTATTGTAAACTCCATAGGTGCCATCTCCAAAATTCCAGGTCCAATGACTGCTTTCCATAATATAAGACCCTGATACTGTGAAGTAAGTAGTATCTCCGAGGCAAGCACTATTCGCTGTGAAATCGGTTACAGGTGTTGGGTGAACAATGATCAAGGCTGAACCACTCAGCTGAGCAGCAGTTGCTGCACAATGAGAATCAGTTAATGCTGTCAGCGTATAGTTTATAGAACCTACAGGAGCAATCACACTAAACAGGTAAGGAGAGGCAGTAATATTAGATATCGTTGTTGAAGCTGCTCCATTTGAATAGGTGACATTCCACGGTGCAGTTCCGGTAAATTCTATGGTAAGCATAGCAGTATCTCCTTCACAAACAGCGGTGCCACCACTCAGAACAGCAGTAGGAAGCGGATAGATATCCAGCATCATCTGGTCAACAATAGAATCGGTGCATGGTGCATTACTAAATGCTTTGAGAGTCAGGATTACGTTTCCGGATTCACCAGCTGCAGCAGTATAAGTTGGGTTAATAGTGCTTGCTCCTGTAAGGTTACCCAATCCATTATGACTCCATAGCAGACTGCTGTAATTTGATGCTGATGAACCTGTTACAGTATATGGTGTGCCTTCACAAGCATCAGCATCGGGGCCGGCACTGCCAACAACATTTCTGATGATTGTAAGCGTCATTGCATCAGAAACATTGATACAAGGAGCAGCACTGTTTGCTGTGAGGGTTAAGGTGACAGTTCCTGACAGTAGATCCGCAGGTCCTGGTAAATAATCCGGATTAACAATGGAAGAATTACTGAAACTGCCGTCTCCGGAGGTTGTCCATTGAATAGATGTATAATTGCTGGCTGAAGAAGCGCCAAGTGCCACAGAGATTTCTGTTTCGCAAATAATTGCATCTGAACCTGCATTGGCAGTTGCTTGCCGTGAAATACCCAGAACCATTGAATCTAAAGCATCCGCACATGGCGCAATAGCTGTAGCCTGAATTGTCAGGGTAACCGTTCCGCTTATAATATCGGAAGCACCTGGAGTATATATAGGATTCAGCAATGTGGGATCGTTGAATGTACCGGTTCCGGAGGTAGTCCAAAGCAGTGAAACATAATCGCTTGCCGAAGCTGTTGAAAGTGAAATATTCCCCTGTGTCTCACAAATGTTGATGTCCGAACCTGCTGATGCAAGAGCTTGACTTGATATGGTTAGCGTCATATCATCGATGACATTAGCGCAACCTGCAAAACTGCTGCTTGATATTGTCAGAACTACTGTTCCCGCAGTAATATCAGCTGCACTGGGTGTGTAAACGGGATTTTGAATACCGGTATTATTAAAGCTTCCGGTTCCGGAAGTTGACCAGGTCAGACTTGAATAATTGGTGGCTGATGCAGTAGTAAGAGCAAATGAAGATTGTGTTTCACAAATGCTTGCATCTGCTCCTGCATTGACAACAACTTGTTTATTAATGGTTAAAATCATTTGATCTGTAACATCCGGACAAGGACTATTGCCTATACTCGTGATGGTGAGTGTAACAGTTCCGGATGCAATATCCGCGGCACTTGGAGTATAAATAGGATTAATGATGGATGAATTGTTGAAAGAGCCGGTACCATTGCTTGTCCAGATAACAGACTGGTAATTGGAAGCAGTTGCAGAGATCAGCGTATAGCTTGACTGTGTTTCACATATGATGTCATCATTTCCTGCATTGGCAGATGCCGGTTGCGAAATCTGAACCATAACGGAGCTGGATGATGGATTACAGGCACCATTGCTGATGGTCCAGTCGAACAGGTAAGTACCTTCGATTAATCCTGTTATTGAAGTATTTGGATTAGATGGATTTACAATGGTTGCAACAGAAGGACCTAAGATCTGAGTCCAGATACCTGTCCCGGATACAGGTGTGTTGGCTGACATAACTGTCGATGCCGGTGTTACTGAACACAAGGCCTGATCTGTTCCTGCAAACGAGGTACTGGGCTGACTTGAGTTGATAATCATCAGCTGATCAATAGAAGTGCAGGTGCCATTTACAATGGTATATTCAAAGATATAAGGTGTGGCACTTGTGATCAATCCTGAAGCCGTAGCAATTGCTGAGTTAGCAGGAGATACGGTAACAAGGGAAGGACCTGAGACAAATGTCCAGTTACCTGTTCCCGGTATTGGGTTATTTCCTGAAAGAGAAACAGAAGTAACATCACATAGATTCTGATCTATTCCGGCATTGGCTATAATGTTATCATCTACCAGAATGAATATGGTATCATTTGTACAGGCTACTCCTGGAATTCCATTGTCACAAATACTTACGATCACCTGGTCAACACCTGAGAAACCGGGGAATGGGGTATAGCTGTAGTTGCCGAGAGCATCAGTGGTGAATAGACCGTTAGCCGGACCAGACAGAGGAATAGTGATCACATTCAGAACAGTTCCGTCCGGATCAACATCACCATTCAGGATAGTTCCATTGTAACTTGATCCTTCACAAAGCCTGATAGATTCATTGATAGTAACAGGCGGGTCGTTAGTAGCAATAACCGTAATTGTAACTGTAGCTGTTGAACAATCTCCGTTTGAGTCGCAAATTGTATAGGTAAAGCTATCAATGCCATCAAAATTGGAGTTCGGGGTATAAAGAACCTGGTCATCAGTAGGATCCAGTGGTGTACCATTATCATCAACTGTTGCTGTTCCATTGAGTGGCACACTTGAAAGAGTAATGCTGCCTGCAGATGGCCCGTCGCATCCAAAATTATCATTTGCCAGTACATTAATCAGCACAGGTACATCTTCATTGGTTGATGAAATGTCATCAATAGCCAAAGGCTGATTGTTGCCGACAATTATATCAGTGCTACAACTTGCAGTATTTCCTGAAATGTCAGTGGCAGTGAGGGTGATGGTGATTATCTGTCCTGCTGAGGCACCAGTAATAATAGATCCTGCAACCGGGCTTTGGGTAATGCTGGCAATGCCACAATTATCGCTGGTGGTGCTAAGTGCAATCAGATCCGGAATTACAATCTCACAATTGATGCCAGGGACCTGAGTATATGATGGAATACATGTTATAACAGGAAGCGTCACATCAGGAACAGTATTCACCTGGTAACTTGCATTGAA